>JBDTJK010000440.1:0-3723 GCA_039935875.1 Casimicrobiaceae bacterium | reverse complement strand
ACTACGTGCGGCGCTGGAGGCTCGAGAAAAAGGATCCGGCGGCTGCGTTGTCCGAACCGAAGCAACCGATCGTGTTCTGGCTCGACCGCAGCATTCCCGCCGAATACCGCCCGACGATCATCGCCGGCGTGCTGGAGTGGAATCGCGCGTTCGAGAAGATCGGGTTCAAGGGTGCCGTCGAAGCGCGCGTGCAGCCGAACGACGCCGACTTCGACACGCTCGACGCGCGCCACGCGTCGATCCGCTGGATTGCGACCGCGAAACCGCTTTTCGGCGGCATCGGACCGTCGCAGGTGGATCCGCGCAGCGGCGAGATCCTCGACGCCGACATTTCCATCGACCCGGTGCGCATCCGCAATCGTCGCGCGGCGCACGCCGACATCGTAGAACCGGCGCCGCCGCCCGCGACCTCCGACACGCTGTTCCCGCAGACGTACCTGTGCCAGCGCGAGGAATTCGCCGAGCAGGAGGAGGGCTTTGCGCTCGACCTGCTGGAGGCACGCGGCGACATAGAGCCCGGCAGTCCGGCGGAAAGGAAGTTCATCCTCGATGACCTCAAGGAAGTGGTGATGCACGAAGTTGGCCATGCGCTCGGACTCACGCATAACTTCCGCGCGTCCACGATCTACACGCGCGCCGAACTCGACGACGCTGAATTCACGCACACGCACGGCATCGCTGGCTCGGTGATGGAATACAACGCGATCAATATTGCACTGAGCGGGGAATCGCAGGGCGCCTATTCGATGTCCACGCTGGGTCCCTACGATTACTGGGCGATCGAATACGGCTACAGGGAGATCGCGGCCGCCAACGAGAAGCCCGAGCTGGCACGCATTGCCGCGCGCAGCAACGAACCGCAACTCGCCTACGCATACGACCGCGAGACCGCGCTAGGCGATGATCCGGACGCCAACATCGGTGACCTGTCCGACGATCCGCTCGCATTTGCGCAGCACCGCATCGCGCTGACCGGCGAACTGTGGTCGCGCTGGCAGACACGCGAACTGCCGGTGGGCGAAAGCCTGTCGCGTTACCGCCGCAACATGACGCGAGGTCTCATCGCGATGCGCGAGGCAGGACTCGCCGCAGCGCGCTACATCGGTGGCGTCAGCACGCTGCGCGACGCGGCGGGGTCCGGGCGCACGCCCCTCAACCCGGTGCCGCCGCAGCGCCAGCGCGATGCGCTGAAACTGATCGAAGCCGGGATATTCGGCGCCGACAGCTTCCGGTTCCAGCCCGCGTTCCTGCGCAAGATGTCCGCCGACTGGCTCGACATGGACGATTCGTTCGACGTCGGGCTGTCGACACCGGGCATCGACTACTCGCTGCCGACACAGGTGCTGCTGGTGCAGCGTGTGGTGCTTGATCGCATACTGTCCGACGCGGTCGCGCAGCGCATCCTCAACAGCGCGTCGGCAGTCGACGAGCCGCAACAGGCGCTACGGCTGTCCGAGGTCTACGCCTCGCTGCACGCCGCCATCTTCAGCGAACTGTCGTCCGGCCGCGACATCTCGCTTTTGCGGCGCAACCTGCAGCGGGAATACATCAGCCACCTGACGACGCAGATCCTGCGGCCGGTGGCGACGATGCCGGCCGATGCGCGTGCGGTCGCGCGTGCCGATGCGCGTTCGCTGCGCACCGCGATCGCCGCCGCACAGGGGCGCCGCACGTACTCGGCGGACGCGCGCGCGCACCTCGCCGAATCGCTGCAGACGCTGGATGAGGCGCTGAAGGCACCGCTGATCCGCGGCACATTGTGATGGCGCACAAGTCGCTTACGCTCGCGCCGCTCGACAACCGTGCGCTGTCGAACCTGTGCGGACCGCTGGATGCCAACCTGCGCCAGATCGAGGCTGCGCTCGACGTGACGATCACCCACCGGGGCGCGCAATTCGACGTCGACGGAGACGCGACGGCGATTGCGCATGCGGCGCAGTCGCTCGAGCGGTTCTACGTGAAGGCGGCGAAATCGTTGTCGGTGGAGGATATCCAGCTCGGACTGGCCGAGGTCGTCCATCCGCCGCACGCGGCGGACGACGCCGATGCCCCCGTGCTGCACACGCGCAAGGCCGACCTGCACGGCCGCACGCCCAACCAGGTGGGGTACCTGAAGGACATCCTCGCGCACGACATCACGTTCGGCATCGGTCCGGCCGGCACTGGCAAGACCTACCTCGCCGTCGCGTGCGCGGTGGACGCGCTGGAGCGCGACGCCGTCAAGCGCATTGTGCTGGTGCGGCCCGCGGTCGAAGCTGGCGAGCGACTCGGGTTCCTGCCCGGCGATCTCGCGCAGAAGGTCGATCCCTACCTGCGTCCGCTCTACGATGCGCTGTACGACCTGATGGGCTTCGACAAGGCGGCCAAGCTGTTCGAGCGGCAGACAATCGAGCTCGCGCCGCTTGCCTACATGCGCGGGCGCACGCTGAACCACAGCTTCATCATCCTCGACGAGGCGCAGAACACCACGCCAGAGCAGATGAAGATGTTCCTCACGCGCATCGGCTTCGGCAGCAAGGCGGTGATCACCGGCGACGTAACGCAGATCGACCTCGCGCGCGGACAGAAGAGCGGCCTCATCGAGGCCGAGCGGATCCTGCGCGCGGTACGCGGCATCGCGTTCAGCAAGTTCACCAGTGTCGACGTCGTCCGCCACCCGCTGGTGCAGAAGATCATCGACGCCTACGATCGCGATGCAATGCCATGAGTGCGGTCCGTCGCGCCCGCACGGGCGGCGTCTGCGCAACCAGCGGCGTGCAGTATGCCGTCGCCCGCCGCGGCCTTCCCTCCGCCGTCACCGTGCGTCGTTGCGTGCGCGCGGCGGCGGCGTACGACCTCGCGATAACGGTGCGCTTCGTCGGCGCGCGCGAGGGTCGCCGTCTCAATGCGCGCTTTCGCGGCAAGGACTACGCGACCAATGTGCTGACGTTCGTGTACGATGACGGCGAAACGCTGGCGGGAGACGTGGTGCTGTGCGCACCGGTCCTGCGCCGCGAAGCCAGAGCCCAGGGGAAGACCGTGATCGCGCATTGTGCGCACTTGCTGGTCCACGGCATGCTGCATCTGCAGGGCTTCGATCACGACCACGATGCGGCCGCGCGCGCGATGGAATGCCGCGAAACCCTGCTGCTGGCGACCCTCGGCTTTCCCGACCCCTACCTGACGTGAGCGACGATATCGACCCGGGCGACGGCAAACCCACGCTGCTCGAGCGGTTGTCGGCGTTCCTGACCCGCGAACCTGAAGACCGCGACGAACTGCGCCAACTGCTGCGCGGCGCGTACGAGCGCAAGCTGTTCGACGCCGACGCGCTGGCGATGATCGAGGGCGTGCTGTCGGTGTCGGAGTCTACGGTGCGCGACATCGTGATCCCGCGCGCGCAGATGGACTGCGTGTCGATCGATGACGAGCCTCCCGAGTTCATTCCGCTGGTGCTGGAAACGCGGCACTCGCGTTTCCCTGTCATCGGCGAGAGCAAGGACGACGTCGTCGGCATCCTGCTGGCCAAGGAGTTGCTCAACTACTACGCCGATCCAGCGTCCTTCAACCTGCGCGACCGCCTGCGGCCCGCGGTGTTCGTGCCCGAATCGAAACGGCTCAACGTGCTGCTGCGCGAGTTTCGCGCCAATCGCAACCACATCGCGATCGTCGTCGACGAATACGGCGGGGTCTCGGGCCTCGTCACCATCGAGGACGTGCTCGAGCAGATCGTCGGCGACATCG
>JBDTJK010000439.1:0-8488 GCA_039935875.1 Casimicrobiaceae bacterium | reverse complement strand
ACTTGATGCCCAGCCGCTCCATTCGGTAGCGCATGGCCCGGAAAGTGATCCCGAGCAACTTCGCGGCGGCCGTGCGATTGAAGCGGGTCTTTTCGAGCGCTTCGTTGATCGCTGCGCGCTCGACGCGATCAAGGTAGTCCTGCAGCGGCCATTTCTCGCCCGGCGGCATCGATACGTCGCTTTCTTCAAGCGGCGGCGTCAGGTGCAGGTCCTCGGCGGTGATGTGCTGGGGATCTGCCGCCAGCGACAGCCCGCGTTCGAGGATGTTCTCCAGTTCGCGCACGTTGCCCGGAAACGGGTACGCGCACAGCGCCGACAGCGCATCGGGTTCCAGGCCCGCGACCTGCCCGCGCGCCAGCTTGATCAGCACGGCGTTCGCGATCAGCGGAATGTCTTCGTCCATTTCGCGCAACGGCGGCATCAAGAGCTCGATCACATGCAAGCGGTAATACAGGTCCTGACGAAATTCGCCGCTCTCGACCAGCGGGCCGAGTTTCTTGTGCGTCGCGCTGATCAGGCGCACATCCACCGGCTCTTCCTGCGTGGCACCGACCTTGCGCACTTTCTTTTCCTGGATCGCGCGCAGCAACTTGACCTGCATCGGCAGCGGCAGGTCAGCCACTTCGTCGAGGAACAGCGTGCCGCCATTGGCTGCCTGGAAAAAGCCGTCGCGATCGGCCTCGGCGCCGGTGAAGGCGCCTTTCTTGTAGCCGAAGAATTCGCTTTCCATCAGGTTCTCGGGGATCGCGCCACAGTTGACCGCGATGAACGGAAGCTCTGCGCGCGGGCCCCCGAGATGGATCATGCGTGCGGCGAGCTCCTTGCCCGACCCGGATTCGCCGTTGATGAACACAGGCGCCTGGCTCCTCGCCAAGCGGTCGATCAAGCCGCGCGCCTGTTGCATCGCGGCCGACTCGCCGAGCAGTCGATAGGATGACGGAAGTTGCACCTTGTCGGGAACCTTGAGCGCCTGCTTGACCAGCGCGCGCAGTTGCTCGAGCGCGACGGGCTTGGCGAGGTAATCGAACGCACCAGCTTTCAGCGCGGCGACGGCGTTCTCGGCCGAGCCGTAGGCAGTGATGACCGCCACAGGAACGTCGAGACCCTTCTGGTTTATGTGTTCGACTACGCGCAGGCCCTCGCCGTCAGGCAGCCGCATGTCGGACAGGCACAGGTCGAACGGTTCCTTGTCGAGCAACTTGATCGCTTCCGCGACCGTTTCGGCGCGCGTGGTGTCGAGGCCCATTCGCGACAGCGTGAGTTCGAGCAGCTCGAGCAGGTCGGGCTCGTCGTCGACGACCAGAATCTTGGGTTGACCGCGGATCCGTCGGTTCATCTTGAGTTCCCCTGAAAACGCGGAAAAAAGGTGTGTGATTGGTTCACGTCGCTGGAAGCGCGGCACGGCGCAAGGTTATGCGGAAATGCGCGCCGGGGCTCTTGGGCAACAACTCGAGCGTCGCGCCATTGGCGTCGGCAAGTTCGCGCGCGATGTACAGTCCGAGGCCGGTGCCGCCCGGGCGGGTAGTGAAGAAGGGTTCGAATATCTGCCCACGCAGCTCGGCAGGGATGCCCGAGCCATCGTCCTGCAGCTCGCAGATCACCGCGTCGCCCATGTAACCTGCGCGCCCGGCGATGCGGATGCTGCCGTCTTTCTTCTGGCAATGCTGCCACGCATTGCGGATCAGGTTCCACATGATCTGGTTCAGGTGCCCGCGATCGAAGATGATCAGAAGCTCTTGCGGAATCTGGATCAGCACGCTTTGTAGCGGCATGTTTTCCGCCTGCATCACTTCGTCGGTCAGGCCCTGGATGAAGTCCTTCAACGACAGCGTCTCGGGCTGCTGGCGATCGCGGCGGTTGAGTTGCAGCACCTCGCCGACGATGCGGTCGATGCGCTTCGCGTTGTTGCGGATCATCGACAGCAATCGATGACCCTCCGGCGCCACCGACCCATCTTCCTCCAGTAACTGCGCCGCCTGGTTGATTGCCGACAATGGATTGCGCACCTCGTGCGCGATCGACGCGGTCAGCCGACCCATTGCAGCGAGCTTCATCTGCTGTGCGTCGCTTTGCGCGCGACCGAGGTCCTCGAGGTAGATCAGCGTGCCGCCGTTGAGTCCGGAGCCGATGCGCACCAGTCGTACACGCAACAGGCGTTGCGTGACTTCGACCTTGAACGCCGGCAACACTTCGTCGGGATCGTCCTGGAAGCGACGCCAGTAGTCGTTGAGCACCGAGCTGAACTCCGCCAGGCGCATGCCGCCGCGCATGCGGCCGAAGCCGCCGAGCAGACGCGTCACCTGCGCGTTATGCCCGCGCACCACGCCGTTCAGGTCCACCACCAGCACGCCATCCTGCATGTCCTGGATGATCAGCCGGTTGACCTGCTCGAGATTGGCGACGTCTATCCCGCGCTGTGCGGCGAGATCTTCGGACGCCTTTGTATAACGGCCGAGCGCGACTGCGATGCCGACGGTGGCGAAGAAGCCGAAGCCGACCAAACCGGTCTGGAACAGTTGCGGGGCGCCGATCTGTCCTGCGATCGCGCGCCACGTGTCGAGCGCGAGCAGCACGACCGTTGCCAGCGCTGCGTGAAAGAACGCCGTGCGCGTGCGCAACAACCACCCGCTCGACGCGAGCTGCGGAAACAGCAGGATCGGCAGCGGCGCGACTGCATTGCCGCCGGCGATGATGATAAGTGCGAGGAAGAAGATGTCCCCGGCCAGCAGACCCGACGCCACCTGCGACAGCGACGGCATCATGCGATCGGTCTGCACCCACCAGAACGCCGCCAGGCTGTACAGGAAATACAGCGTGGCGCCGGTGACGAACGCGTTGGGCGCGCTGATCTGGATGGAACGCAGGTCGATCAGCAGCGCGATCCCCAGCAGCACCGCGGCGCAGATCGCACGATACAGTGCGATGATCCACAGGATGCGACGGCCCGATTCGGCCACCGTCAACGGTATCGGTGGCGGTTCGAACGGAGGTATCGCCGGAGTGGTTTGCGCCATGCCGTTGTTATGGGGGATGAGTGGCGGTTTCGTCAACGTCGTTGTGCGCAGCCGCCGTCCGCGCAACGGAAACCGTCCGCCACCGGTTGCGCCTCCGCGCGCGGCAAGTACACGCGGCACTGGCGGCATTGGACCATCGGCAGCGCGGCGGATGGCGCATCGTTACCCTTGCGCGAGCGCCGCAGTTTGCTGGCGTTGACGATCCGCAGCACGAACAGCGCACCGAAGATCACCACCAGCCAGAACACGATCTTGCCCATCAGCCGAGCACCTTGCCGGGATTGAAAAGTCCGGCGGGATCCAGCGCGTGCTTCAATCGCTGCATCAAGGCGAGTTCCAGGGGCGTCTTGTAGCGGATGAGCTCATCGACCTTCAACTGGCCGATGCCGTGCTCCGCCGAGATCGAGCCACCGCGCGCAGTGACCAGGTCGTGCACGATGCGGTTGGCGGTTGCAGTGTGCTGCAGGAACTCGCGCGCATCGTCCCCTTCGGGTGCGGACAGGTTGTAGTGCAGGTTGCCGTCGCCCAGGTGGCCGAAAACGACGAAACGCACGCCCGGCAGTGCGGCTTGCAATGCCTGCGCCGCCTCGTGCAGGAAGCCTGCCACCGCGGAAACCGGAAGCGCGATGTCGTGCTTGATATTGGGGCCCTCGCGCCGCTGCGCTTCGGAGATGTTCTCGCGCAGCGCCCACAGCGCATCAGCCTGTGCAATGGTCTGCGCGATGCTGGCATCCACTACCACGTCGCGCTCGATTGCGTCGCCGAGAGCCTGCTCCAGCGCCGACACGAGCACCGCGCCTTCGGCGCTGTCGCTTACCTGCAGCAGCACGTACCAAGGCAATCCCTGCAGGGGATCGGGCGACGGATGATGCTTGCGTGACAGGTCAAGCGCGAATGACGAGATGAGTTCGAATCCTTCGAGGCGGTCACCCAGGTGGCTGCGCAGCATGCCGAGCAGCGTCACTGCCGCGGCGACGCTGGCCACGCCGGCCAGCGCGGTCGCCTGCGATCGGGGTGCCGGATAGAGCTTGAGTACCGCGGCGGTGATGATGCCGAGCGTGCCTTCGGCGCCGACGAACCACTGCTTCATGTCGTAGCCGGTATTGTCCTTGCGCAATGCACGCAGGCCGTGCCAGATCTGGCCATCCGCAAGGACCACTTCGAGGCCCAGCACGAAGTCGCGCGCGTTGCCGAAGCGCAGCACGGCGGTGCCGCCGGCATTGGTCGACAGGTTGCCGCCGATCGTGCAGCTACCCTCCGAAGCCAGAGAAAGCGGAAAGCGCATTCCGGCGCCCGATGCTGCCTGCTGGGTGGCGGCAAGCGTCACGCCCGCCTCGACGGTGATGGTCGCATTGGCGGAGTCGACTTCGCGGATCGCGGCCATCCTTGCCAGCGACACGACGACCTGTGCACGGCCCTGCAACGGCGTCGCTCCGCCAACCATGCCGGTGTTGCCGCCCTGCGCGACGATCGCGATGCCGGCATGGGCGCACGCTCGGACCACGTCCGCCACCTGCACGGCAGACGCGGGACGCACGACAGCGAGCGCCGAGCCGTGGTAGCGCCCGCGCCAGTCGTTGACATAGGGTTCAGTGTCGGCGGCCGCGGTCAGCACGTTGGCTTCGCCGGCGATCGACGCGAGCGACGCGACGAAGGTTGCATGCGGGTCCGTCATGGGGGACGATATTACCGCGCCGGCCGTGTCACGGTTGCCGTGGGCGCGTATCGCCTCCGTGGAGCCATGCCGATGTCCGATGCCGCTGACAGCAAGCCCGACGCCAAGCCATTCGCATTCTCCCCGCAGGATGCTGCGGAGTTCATGCAGCGGATGTGGAATCCACTCGGCATCCCGGTCCCCGGTTTCGACCTTCCGGGAACGATTCCAGGTGCGCCGCCGATCGCATTTCCCAACCCGTCGACGCTATTTGCCACCATCGACCCGGCACAGATCGAGCGCAAGATCGCCGAATTGAAAGTCGTCGAGAACTGGCTGGCGATGAGCCTGTCGATGATCCAGATGAGCACCAAGGCGCTGGAGTTGCAGCACGCGGCGTTGAACGCGATGCGGCCGAAGTCGGCGGCACCTTCTACCAGACAACCGAAAAAGTGAGACACGCGATGCCGATCACGCTCTATTACGGGTCAGGATCACCCTACGCATGGCGCGTGCAGCTCGCGCTCGAATGCAAGGCGCTTGAATACGACCGCAAAGTGCTGTCCTTTTCGGCCGGTGACACGCGCAAGCCCGAATTCGTCGCGCTCAACCCACGTCACCGCGTGCCGACTATCGTCGACGGTGACTTCGTGTTGTACGAATCGAATGCGATCGTCGAGTACCTGGACGAGGCCTATCCGGGCCGCGGTGCGCCATTGTTTCCCGGCGATGCGAAAAAGCGCGCCACGATTCGCCGGCTGGTGGCCGAAGTCGACAATTACCTCGACAAGGCGATCGACCCGATCTCCGAAGAGATATTCCACCCCAAGGCGGCGGGACGTGACGATGCGCGCCTCGCGGCCGGACGCGAGGCCACCGTTGCGGAATACGCGCTGTTCACACGCTACATGTCCGGCGACTTCCTTGCAGGGCCGCTGTCCGCGGCCGATTTCGCGCTGTATCCGTTGGCGGCATTCTTGAATCGGTGCGATATCAAGTTGCCGGGCTTCAACGCCGATGCGATGCTTACTCCCGAACTGCGCGCATGGAAGTTACGGATGGAGGCATTGCCCTATCTCGACAAGACCGTTCCGCCGCATTGGAAATCGTGATGAGATTCGTCACCACGGCATTCGCGGCCGGTGCGCCGATACCTCCGGAATTCGCGTTCGGTCGCGCCGACGTCGCCAATCACGTCGCGTTGTCAACCAATCGTAATCCGGACTTCGCGTGGATGGACGTCCCGCCCGCAACGCGATCGTTCGCCATTGTCTGCGTCGATGCGGACGTGCCGTCGAAAGGCGATGATGTCAATCAAGAGGGGCGCGAAGTGCCGGCGTCGCTGGCGCGCGTCGAATTCTTCCATTGGGTGCTGGTCAACCTCGCAGCAAGCCGCCGCGGCGTAGCGCGTGGGGAATTCAGCGAAGGCGTGACCGCCCGCGGCAAACCTGGGCCGCAGGCGGCGAATGGCGCGCTGCAGGGCGCCAATGATTTCACCGGATGGTTCGCCAGCGACGCCTCCATGTCCGGCAACTACTTCGGATACGACGGACCGTGCCCGCCATGGAATGACGCCTTGCTGCACCACTACACGTTCACGCTATATGCGCTGGATGTCGACAAGCTGCCGCTCGCGGGCGCATTCACCGGAGCCGATGCACGCAGCGCGATGGCAGGCCATGTGCTGGCCGAGGCGCTGTTGACCGGAACCTATGCGCTCAATCCTCGCGTGCAGTAACGCAGGCGTCCCCAGGCAGGTTTCGTCGCTTGTTTGCCGAAGCAGCATCCGGGGCGAACGGCGCGTCGGTCATGGTCACTCCCCCAGCCACGCGACTCGGCGCGCATGCGTGGCTGCGTCGATGTCCGTCGCCAGCATCATCATCGCGGTGTCGTCCGGCGCTCCCTGCAACGTGACATCGAAGTGCAGCAGCACATCGCGCCGGAACGCGTCGATCCGTAGCTTGGTGCCCACCGGCGCGCGCAGCAGGATCGTTGCGAGTGAATCTGCACTGGCCTTGATGCCGTCGAGTGCGATCACGACATCGTTGGCGGAAAGTCCTGCGCGAGCGGCAGGCCCATCGTTGAGAACATGTGCGAGACGCAGTTCGCCGGTCGCGGCCCAGCGTGCGCCGAGCCAGCTCGTTGGCGACTTGGCCGGCGTAGCCGCGTTGCCACCCCGGTCGCGCGGTCCTTCGCTGGCGCGCGTGGTCAGCGTTACGCCGAAGCGCTCCAGCAGGTCGGCCAGTGGCGGGTCCTCGACGCCTTCGACGTAGCGTGCGAAAAACGGCGACAGGTCGGCGTTGGCAAGTTCGCTGGCGAGCTCCGCGATGTCCGCTTCGCCCACGCCATGGCCCGTGCTGCCGAAGCGGCGCCACAGCTCACGCATCAGTGCGTCCAGCGAGCTCGCATGTTCGCGCAACGCAAGATCGAGCGCCAACGCGATAACCGCGCCCTTGGCGTAATAGCTGATTCCCGCATTGGGCGAATTTTCATCCTGCCGGTAAAACTTGATCCATGCATCGAAGCTCGAGTCTTGCACGCTCTGCACGGCACGCCCAGGCGTGTGCAGCACGGTAGTCAGCGTGCGTGCGGCCAGTTCGAGGAAGCGCGCGGCCGGGATGACGCCGCTGCGCGCGAGCGCGAGATCGTCGTAGTACGACGTAATCCCTTCGAATGCCCATAACTGGCGCGTGGGCGCCTCGCGCGACAGGTCGTACGGCGTGAACGCGGCCGGCTTGATCCGCTTGACGTTCCATGCATGAAAATATTCGTGGGCCGCGAGTCCTAGAAAACCGAGATAATCGTCGCCGATCGTGGCGTCGGTCGTGCGCGGCAGCCCATCACGCTTGCACAACAGGCTGGTCGACGCGCGGTGTTCGAGACCTCCGTGGCCATCGCCCACTGCCATCACCAGGAACACGTAGCGGTCGAACGGCGCACGACTGTCGGGTGCGCCGCCGAACAGGTCGCATTCCCACTGGCAGATCCGCGCGAGGTCTGTCGCAAGCCGCGCGAGATCGACGTCGCGCACCCCGGTGATGGCGACGTCGTGAACGACGCCACCTGCGGTAAATGCCGTCGTGGCGAAATCGCCGATTTCGAACGGGTGGTCGATCAATTCGTCGAAACTGTCGGCGACGTAACCGCCGAAGCCCCATGGCGCCGCGCCATCGGCGCGCATCGATGTCGCCACGCGCGCCCGGGGCATCGCACGCGCGAAGCTGGCGTCTACCTCGAGCGTGCAATGCGAATGCTCGCGCCCGACCGGGCACAGGAACAGGCAGGCCCCATTGAAGTAGGCGCGGTGCGCATCGAGATACGCTGTGCGCACCGACACGTCGAACGCATACACGTGCGCGATGACCTGCAACGGCCCCGCACAGGGGTCGGCACGCCACGAATCCTTCGCGTCCTTGGTGATGCGCACCGCGTCGCCGTTGCAACTGGCAACCACGCGGATGAAATGACGGGCGAATTCGCGCACCAGGTAACTGCCCGGTGTCCACGTCGGCAAGCGGAAGCGCTGGCCGTCGAGATCCGGATCGCCCACTGTGCAGCTGACTTCGAACAGGTGTGCGTGCGGGTCGAGCGGGGCGATCTTATAGCGCAGTGGCTGCATGTTGAATGGCGCAAAGGCAGGTGAACACAAGCCATGCGGGTCGCTTTCGGTCATGCGAGCCCGCCCAAGGGGATCTGGCGCCCCGAAGACGAATCGAACGTCCGACCTGCCCCTTAGGAGGGGGCTGCTCTATCCACTGAGCTACCGGGGCTTGCGGGCGATGATAGCCGATGGCGCGCGAACCCGTACAATTCGCGGCGC
>JBDTJK010000438.1:0-4586 GCA_039935875.1 Casimicrobiaceae bacterium | reverse complement strand
GCCAACAGCACGCGCGCAAGATGTCCGCGGCAGTGGCGCGCGCGCGCGCTGCGCGACGCACGTTGCTGGTGCTGGCCGCGTCCGGAGGTGTGCGGTTGCACGAGGCGAACGCCGCGGAGCTTGGGCTTGCGCGCGTGCTGCGGGAATTGATCGATGCGCGTGCGGCCGGCATACGCACGCTGGCCGTCGGCATCGGCGACGTGTTCGGCGGCATGTCGATCGTCGCTGCCGCGTGCGATGCGCTGGCACTTGCGCCGGCCGTGCGCTTCGGGGTCTCCGGACCGCAAGTCGTCGCGATGTCGCATCCCGGCACGCTGGTCGCCGCTGACAGGGCACGAGTCGACACCGTGTTCGGTGCTGCGGCACGCGTACGCGCAGGGTTTGCGCTGCGGGTCGACGACAATCCGGCGGCGATTCGCGCGTGGCTGCATGCGCAACCTGCATCGGCTCCCTCGCTGGCCGACAGCGTGCGCGAGGCGCAGCAGCGGATTGCACCTGCAAGCGAGCGCTTCCGCGATAACGAAATGGTGGCAGTCAGCGGCGAGCGCGCAACGTTGCGAGCGTTCGCCGGGGAAGTGGACGCGACGCTGCTTGGTGCGGTGGATGCGCAATTGCTCGCGCTGCCGGCAGCGGTGCGCACGCTGCTGATCATCGAGCACTCGCGCGGCCATGCGGCCACTGTCGATGCGGAGATGGGCGGACTTTCGTGGCGGCTTGCGCATCACGCATGCGTGCTGGGGGTACTTCGCGTGCGCGGCGTCGCGATCGTCGGTATCGTTGACGGCATCGGGCATAGCGCCGCGTTTTTTGCCAACGCGTTGCAGGCCGACCGGCTGTTTGCATTGCCGGGTGCACGGATCGTGGCGATGGAGCCACAGGCGATATCGCGCGTGACGGGAATGGACGCGGCGCTGCTCGCGGCAGCGATCGAGGACGACCCGCTGCTCGGGCATCCAGCGCGACATATGGCTGCGTTGGGCGGACTTACGCTGGTGCCAATGCTCGACGCTGCGCGCTGAAGCGAACGCGCGTCATCGCACAGGCTCGATCGACGAGCCAATCCTGAGCGTTTGCGATGCAGTCGGCCAGCGATTGCGGGCCCGGCGGCAACGCGAAGCATCCGTCGAAATGGACATCGAGCATCGCCAGCGCATCCGGGTCGAGGGCGCCGGATAGCAACGAGACAGGCACGTGCTGGACGCGCGCGCGTTCGGCAACGACGTAGGGGGCCTTGCGCATCATCGTCTGCGCATCGGAGCGGCCTTCGCCGGTGATCGCCCAAGCTGCATCCTGCAAGGCCGCATCGAGGCCATTCAAGTCGGCGACGACGTCGGCGCCGCTCCTGAAACGCGCCCCGAGCAGCTGCAGCGCGAACCCGAGTCCTCCGGCGGCCCCGGCGCCGGCATGCTGTGCCGCGCGCTGTCCGTGCGCAGCCTCGAGCAGCGACGCGTAGCGCGCAAGTGTCGCATCGATCGCTTTGACGCTGTCGGCAGCGACGCCCTTTTGCGGGCCGAACACGGCGGTGGCGCCGCGCGCGCCGCACAGCGGATTGTCGACGTCCGACATGATCGTCAGTCGCGCGGCGGCGAGTCGCGGATCGAGGTGTTGCAGGTCAACGCGAACGAGCCGCGCCAGCGCGTCGGGTGTGGGCGCGATCACCGCATCGGATGCGTCCAACAGGCGCACGCCGAGCGCCGCCAGCAGGCCGGCGCCGCCGTCGTTGGTGCTGCTGCCGCCAAGTGCGAACGCGAATTCCCGGCAGCCGTCGTCCAGCAGCTGGCGCACCAGCATGCCGACGCCGCGCGTATCGCGCCCACCGACCGGGGTTTCGGTGGCGGCGGCATCGGTGATGCCCACCACCTGTGCGATCTCGACCACTGCGCTGCCATCCGCGAGCATGCCGACGTCGGCGGCCAGCGCCCGGCCGTCGGCGCCGAGGGTTGCGAGGCGCCGTCGCGATGCGCCGGCCGATGCCGCGACGACCGCATCCAGTGTTCCTTCGCCGCCGTCCGCCATCGGCCGCGTGCGCACGTCGGCGCTGGGAAGTGCGCGCTCTATCCCGCGGGCGATTGCCGCGCACGCGTCAGCCGCCCCCAGCGATCCCTTGAAGGAGTCGACGGCGACGACAATGATCGGCGAGGATTGCGGCATCCAGGAGGTCCTGCGGTTATCATCGCCACCACACTTCTTGCGGCGTGACGCGATGGTAGCAGCGACAAAGGTGGCAAGGCATGGATCCGCACGCGCGGCCGGCATCATCGTCGTGCTCGCATGGGCGCTGGCCTGCACGCAGTGCGCGTGGGCGCAGGCGCCCGACTATGCGCGCGAGTCGCGCTGGGCCGCCGAGGTGGCGCCGTCGGTGATGGTTGGTGACGTCGTCTGGCTGAAGACGCCGGACCGCGAGCGGGTGCTCGCGCTGTTCACGCCGGCCAGGTCCACGACACTGGGTGGCGTGGTGATCGTGCACGGAATTGGCGTGCAGCCCGATTTCGGCATCGTCGGTGAATTGCGCGGCGCGCTGGCCGCACGCGGCTACGCGACGCTGTCGGTGCAGATGCCGGTGCTCGACGTGGACGCACTGCCCGCCGAATACCAGGCGCTGTATCCGATCGCAGGTGATCGCATCGAGGCTGCGCTGGCGTGGCTCGCAGCGAAACAGATCGCACCAACGGCCGTCGTGGCGCACAGCATGGGTGCGGCGATGTCCAATGCGTGGCTCGCGCGCGCATCGCACGCCGACATCCGCGCGTGGGTGGTGCTCGGGATGGGGGTGCCATTTGCCGCAAAGGCGTTGCCGCCGGTGCTCGACATCACCGCCGAGCACGACCTGCCGGCGGTGCTCGCCAATGCCCCGTTGCGCGCGCTATCGCTGCCGAAGCGCTCGTGTTCGGCGGCTCTGCGCATTGACGGCGCCGATCATTTCCTGGCGGGCCATGCGGAAGAGCTCGCCGACGTCATCGCGCCGTTTCTCGCGCGCGCGTTCGCGGCAGGCTGCAACCGCTAGCTAGTACCGGCGGCAGCGATCAGTGCGTGGCGCGCGTGAGCCGATCGCGCACCGCCTGCCACGGCGTCGTGTCGGGCACGTCTTCGATCAGCAACGAATCGGCGTGCGCCGCGTCGAGCGCGCGCAGTGCTGCATACAGTTCGCGCGCGTAGCCTTCGCTGTCGTCGGGCGCGGCGCGCCAATACGCATCGAAGTCCTCGGGCTTGCGCACAGTACGTGCAAGCACGGCTACCAGCTCGTCGCGCGCGAGGTGCTGCGCGAGTTCGGCGAGCAACAAGTCCGGCGCTACCAGCCGCGCACGGGTCGTCGGCGCATAGTGCGAGGCGAGCGTGCCCGATGCGCGCGGTGCACGATCATCGGGCACCGCGGCCTCGAACCCCAGCACGCGCGCGATCGCGGCCGCATCGATCGCCCCCGGGCGCAGCAGCACCGGCCGTTCGCCGGTGAACGCGACGATCGTGCTTTCGATGCCGAAGTCCGCCGGGCCGCCATCGATGATCAGCGACACCGCGGTTCCGAAGTCGTCGGCTACGTGCTGGGCCGACGTGGCCGACACATGGCCGAAGCGATTCGCCGATGGCGCTGCGATGCCATGTCCACCGAGGTCGGCGAACGCGGCCAGCAATCGCTGCGCGACCGGATGCGAGGGCACGCGCAATCCGACGCTGTCCTGGCCTCCGGTGACGACATCATTGACATGCGCCGCGCGTGGCAGGATCAGCGTCAACGGGCCGGGCCAGAATGCCTGCGCAAGGCGCATGGCGCCCGGCGCGATCTCGCGCGACCAATGTGCTGCCTGGCTCGCGTCGGCCATGTGCACGATCAGCGGGTGGCTGGCGGGACGGCCCTTCGCGGTGTAGATGCGCTGCACGGCGCGCGCATTGTCTGCATCCGCGCCAAGGCCGTAGACAGTCTCCGTCGGAAACGCGACAAGTTGCCCGGCGCGCAGGCGGCGCGCGGCGTCGGCCAGCGAAACGTCGTCTGCATTCACGATGGTCGAGGTCATTGCGGCCTTGCGCGCGGCATCATGTCGGAAACATGAGGTCTGTTAGAATTCGAGACTTTACAGCGCGTCGCATTCCACGTGGCGAGAGGCGACGCCTCAAGTCGCCATTGCACCTGGAGATCAAGCTGATGAGCGAATTCCTGTTCACCTCGGAATCGGTGTCGGAGGGTCACCCCGACAAGGTCGCCGACCAGATATCCGATGCCGTGCTCGATGCAGTGCTCGAGCAGGATCCGTATGGCCGGGTCGCCGCCGAGACGCTGGTTTCGACCGGCATGGTGGTGATGGCCGGCGAGATCACGACGACTGCGAAGATCAACTTCGCTCGCGTCGCGCGCGACACGATCCGCCGCATCGGCTACAACGACCCGGCACTGCGCTTCGACGCCGATGGTTGTGCGGTGATGGTGTGCTACGGACAGCAATCGCCGGACATCGCCAAGGGCGTGGATCGCGCGTCCGACGACTACCTGAACCAGGGCGCCGGCGACCAGGGGCTGATGTTCGGCTATGCATGCGACGAAACGCCGACGCTGATGCCGTTGCCGATCTACTACGCGCACCGTCTGGTGCAGC
>JBDTJK010000437.1:0-3223 GCA_039935875.1 Casimicrobiaceae bacterium | reverse complement strand
CCTGACCACTTCGTATGACCACGTCTACGCGATCAACGCGGTGACCGGCGAGGAATACTGGCACTACAAGCACAAGATGGGTCCGATCACGACGTTCTGCTGCGGACCGAACAATCGTGGCGTCGCGATCGGCGACGGCAAGCTCTACCTTGGCACGCTGGATGCGAAGCTCGTCGCGCTCGACGCCAAGACCGGCGCAGTCGCCTGGTCGACGCAGATCGCCGATCCGGAAAAGGGCTACTCGGAAACGATGGCGCCCGTGTTCGTCGACGGCAAGGTGCTGATCGGTACGAACGGCGGCGAATACGGTATCCGCGGCTTCGTCAAGGCGTACAACGCCGCCGACGGCAAGGAACTGTGGACGTTCAACACGGTGCCTGACAAGGGACAGGAAGGCGTGTGGGCGGTCAACGACGCGACCGGCCGCAACATGCATCGCGACATCGACCAGGAGAAGAAGGATCTTGCAGCCAAGGGCGGCGAGTTCTACCAGACGCTGGGCGGCGGCGTGTGGATGGCGCCGGCGATCGACCTCAAGTCGCGCACCGCGATCTTTGTCGTCGGCAATCCTTCGCCGGACCTGTATGGCGCCGTGCGTCCCGGCGACAACCTGTACACCGATTCGATGGTCGCGGTGAACCTCGACACCGGCGCGTACAAGTGGCACTCGCAATACATCGCGCACGACGTCTGGGACATGGACTCCGTAAGCGCCGTGATCCTCACGCAGGCGAAAGACGCGAGCGGCAAGATGGTCGATGTGGCGATCCATGGCGGCAAGACCGGCCATGTCTACGTCAACGATCGCTCGACCGGCAAGCTGATCCGCTTCTCGGAAGCGATGATCCCGCAGGAAAACATGTGGACACTGCCCACGGCAACCGGCGCGCGGATGTTGCCGGGCGCCAATGGCGGCGTCGAATGGTCGCCGATGGCCGTCGACCCTAAGCTGCACTACGCATTCGCCGCCAACCTCCACCAGCCGATGACCTACCAGGTCGAAGCCTCGCCATACCCGGGCGGCAAGCTGTGGCTGGGCGGCGCGTTCAAGACGATCGCCAGCGAAGCGCAATGGGGACGCCTGGTCGCGGTCGATCTCAACTCCGGCAAGGTGGCCTGGGGCGTGAAGACGCCTGAACCGCTGATCGGCGGCGTGCTGGCGACCGCGGGCGGTCTCGTATTCAACGGCGAAGGCAATGGCTGGTTCAAGGCGTTCGATGCCAAGAACGGCCATGAGCTGTGGAAGTACAATTGTGGTGCGGGCGTCAATGCCCCCGCGGTGACGTATACGGTGAATGGCAAGCAGTACATCGCCGTGGCTGCTGGCGGCAATACGCAACTGGATTTCAAGCGCGGCAACAGCGTGTTCGTGTTCGCGCTGTAAACTTTTTCGAGCGATCGATGCCGGGAGGCGCGTTTTCGCGCCTCCTTTTTTTTGATATCTGCAAAGTGACCCGTCCCATGCATTTCTCCATTGGCCGCGTGCTCGTCGTCGCTGCCTGGCTGGCTTGCGCCGGCGCCGTGCACGCGCAACCGGCGGCCGTGCCTCCGAAGGCTGCAACCTGCGTCGCCTGCCATGGTCCCGACGGCAATTCGCCGTCCGGTGCCTTCCCGACGCTGGCCGGGCAGACGTTTCGCTACATCTACGTCGAATTGAAGGACTTCCAGGCCAAGCGGCGCAGCGATCCGCTGATGTCGCCGCAGGTGGAAGGCATGACGCAGGACGAAATGATGGCGCTGGCCGAATACTTCTCGAAGCAGAAGCCAGCACAGACGGGATTCAAGCCCGACGCGGCGCGGGCGGCCCGTGGCGAAAAGATCGCGACGGCGGCCCTGTGCACGATGTGCCACCTTGGCGGATTCGCCGGCCAGAACGAGATTCCGCGCGTCGCCGGGCAGCAATACGACTACATCGTCAAGCAACTCAGGGCTTTCAAGGCGAAGACGCGCACCAATGACGGTGGCAACATGACCAGCGTGACCAGCACGATGTCGGACGACGACATCCTCGACGTCGCCAACTACGTCGCCGCGCTGTACTGAGCCTGCGGCGGTCGCGCGATGCGTTGCCGCGGAATTTGCGCGGCAGTATCATGTGCCGCAAGGCGCCCGCAATGGACTACCGCGCACATAGACGCGGCACGCGCCTCCATCGATCCGGAGGAGAGCTCATGGCCGTCATGTTGTCACTGCGCGTCAACGGCAAGACCGAGGATGCGAACATCGATCCGCGAATGCTGCTGGTCGAATTCCTGCGTGAACAACTCGGACTCACCGGCGCCCACGTCGGCTGCGACACAGGCCAATGCGGTGCCTGCACGGTCCACGTCGACGGACGCGCGGTCAAGTCGTGCAACATGCTGGCGATGCAGGCGAACGGCGGCGACGTGCTGACGATCGAGGGGCTCGCCGCTGCCGACGGCACGCTGCATCCGATGCAGATGGCGTTTCGTGCGTGCCACGGTCTGCAGTGCGGCTTTTGCACGCCGGGCATGGTGATGAGCGCGATCGACCTGTGCGCGCAGCAGCCACACGCCGACGAAGACGCGATACGCGCAGGACTGGCCGGCAACATCTGCCGCTGCACCGGATATCACAATATCGTGAAGGCCGTGCAGCAGGGCGCCGCGACGATGGGCCAGGAGGTGCGCCATGGGGGCGAATGAGACAGGCGTCGTGGGCCAGTCGGTATTGCGCAAGGAAGACGCGCGTTTCCTGACGGGTAGCGGTCAATACACGGACGACGTCACGCTGCCGCGGCAGACGCATGCGGTGTTCGTCCGCTCCCCGCATGCGCACGCGCGGATCCGGGCCGTAGATACGCAGGCCGCCAAGGCCGCGCCCGGCGTGGTCGCTGTGTACACGGCAGCCGATCTCGTCGGTGTCAATGGCCTGCCCTGCGGGTGGCTGATCACCGGCACCGATGGCAAGCCGATGAACGAGCCTCCGCATCCGGTACTGGCGCAGGGCAAGGTTCGCTATGTCGGCGATCCCGTGGCCATCGTTGTCGCCGAAACGATTGCGCAGGCGAAGGACGCCGCGGAACGGGTCGACGTCGATTACGAAGCGCTGCCCGCGGTTGTCAACGTCATCGACGCACTGGCAGCGCAAGCACCGCAACTGCACATCGAGGCGCCGGGCAACCGCTGCTATCACTGGGCGCTGGGCGACAAGGCGGCGGTCGACGCGGCGTTCGCGCGCGCAGCGCACGTGACGAAAATCG
>JBDTJK010000436.1:0-2639 GCA_039935875.1 Casimicrobiaceae bacterium | reverse complement strand
GCTGAACCTGAAGCAGTTCCTCGAATTCTTCCTGATCCACCGGCGCGAGGTCGTCGTGCGCCGTACGCGCTTCGAGCTCGCCAAGGCGCGCGACCGCGCGCACGTGCTCGAGGGCCTCGCGGTCGCGCTGTCCAACGTCGACGAGATCATTGCGCTGATCAAGGCGTCGGCGACGCCGCCGGAAGCCAAGGAAGCGCTGCTGGCACGCACGTGGCGCTCGCAGGTCGTCGAGGAAATGCTGGCGCGCGCAATGACGGACGCGGCGCGTCCGGAAGGGTTGCCCGCGCATTTCGGCTGGCAGAAGGACGGCTACCGCCTGTCCGACGTGCAGGCGCAGGCGATTCTCGAAATGCGGCTGCAGCGGCTGACCGGGCTCGAACAGGAAAAGATCACCGGCGAATACCGCGAGATGATGGACATGATTGCCGATCTGCTCGACATCCTCGCCAAGCCGACGCGCGTGACCAGGATCGTGCGCGACGAGCTCGTCGCAATCCGCGAGCAATTCGGCGACAAGCGCCGCTCCGAGATCGTTGCGCAAAGCGTCGACCTGTCGCTCGAAGACCTGATCGCGCCGCAGGAGATGGTAGTGACGATGTCGCACGGCGGCTACATGAAGTCGCAGCCGGTGGACGAATACCGCGCTCAGCGCCGCGGCGGCCGCGGCAAGCAGGCGACCGGCACCAAGGAAGACGATTTCGTCGACCGCATGTTCATCGCCAATACGCACGACCACATCCTGTGCTTCTCCAATCGCGGACGCGTCTACTGGCTCAAGGTGTACAGCGTGCCGCAGGGCTCGCGCAGCTCGCGCGGCAAGCCGATCGTCAACCTGGTGCCGCTGGTCGACAACGAGAAGATCACCGCGATCCTGCCCGTCAAGGAGTTCGCCGAGGGCCGCTACGTATTCATGGCGACGGCGATGGGTACCGTGAAGAAGACTTCGCTGGCCGATTTCTCGCGCCCACGTCCGTCCGGCATCATCGCGGTCGACCTGACCGATGGCGACCGCCTGATCGGCGTCGCGCTGACCGACGGCACGCACGACGTGATGCTGTTCAGCTCGGGCGGCAAGGCGGTGCGCTTCGACGAGAACGACGTGCGCCCGATGGGCCGCAACGCGCATGGCGTGCGCGGCATGGCGCTCGACAAGGGCCAGAAGGTGATCGCTCTGCTGGTTGCGGAGGACGAGACGCAGTCAGTGCTGGCGGCCACCGAGAATGGCTACGGCAAGCGCACCCCGATCGTCGAATACACACGCCATGGCCGCGGCACCAAGGGCATGATCGCGATCCAGCAGTCGGCGCGCAACGGCAAGGTGGTGGCCGCCGCGCTGGTCGAGCCGGACGATGAGGTGATGCTGATCTCGACCGGCGGCGTGCTGATCCGCACCAGGGTCAAGACGATCCGCGAGATGAGCCGCTCGACCCAGGGCGTGACGCTGATCAATCTCGACGCGGGCGAGAAGCTGGCCGGGATGGAGCGCGTGGCGGAGAGGGAAGACGACGACATACCCGACGCGTGAACACGATGACGCAACGCGTGTGGAATTTCAGCGCCGGTCCGGCGGCGTTGCCGCTGGCCGTGCTGGAACGCGCGCGCGATGAAATGACCGACTGGCGCGGCAGCGGGATGTCGGTGATGGAGATGAGCCATCGCGGCAATGATTTCATGGCGATCCAGGCGAAGGTGGTGGCCGACCTGCGCACGCTGCTCGCCATTCCCGAGCATTACCGGATCGTGTTCCTGCAAGGCGGTGGCATCGGCGAAGCGGCGATCGTGCCACTCAACCTGCTCGGCACGTGCAAGCGTGCGGACTACGTCGACAGCGGCCACTGGTCGGCGCGCGCCATCGCCGAGGCGCGCAACTACTGCGACGTCACCGTCGTAGCGACGGCATCCGATCGCGCCTATAGCTATATGCCGGCACCATCGACGTGGCGCGCATCGGACGCCGCGGCATACCTCCACGTGTGCACCAACGAAACGATTGGCGGCGTCGAATTCGCCGACTGGAAAGCATTGGCTGCGCTGCCTGACGGGCTGCCGATCGTAGCCGACATGTCGTCGCACATCCTGTCACGCAGCGTCGACGTGTCGCGCTTCGGCGCAATCTACGCGGGTGCGCAGAAGAACATCGGACCGGCCGGACTGACGATCGTCATTGTCCGCGACGACCTGCTCGGGCGTGCGCGTGCCGATTGCCCGAGTGTCTTCGACTACACCAAGCAGGCGGCTCAAAACTCGATGGTGAACACGCCGCCGACATTCGCGATCTACATGGCGGGTTTGGTATTCGAATGGCTGGCCGCGCAGGGCGGTGTCGCAGCGATCGAGCGCGCGAACATCGCCAAGGCGGCACTGCTGTACGCGACGATCGACGCCAGCGGCGTGTTCCGCAACGGCGTCGACGCGCGCGATCGCTCGCGGATGAACGTGCCGTTCTTCCTGCGCGACGCGCGACTCGACGATCCGTTCCTCGCGGGCGCCAAGGAGCGCGGGATGGTCCAGCTGAAAGGCCACCGCGCCACCGGCGGCATGCGCGCATCGATCTACAACGCGATGCCGATCGAAGGCGTGCGTGCGCTATGCGATTACCTGCGCGATTTCGCGCAACGAAACGGCTGAATCATGAGTGG
>JBDTJK010000435.1:0-12238 GCA_039935875.1 Casimicrobiaceae bacterium | reverse complement strand
GCGAACAGGAAATCGGCGAGGTAGCTCATGATGTGCTTGCGCGAACTGCCGATCTCGACCCATTCGCTGCCGGGGCTGATCGTGTCCTGCACGCTGGCTTCCGGATCGAGTACCGCGCGCAGCTGGTCGAAGTAGGCGACGGCTACGTTGCTGCCGCGACGCACCGTGCCGCTGTCAGGTTCGATCTCGCCGAGGATGAGCTTCAACAACGTCGTCTTGCCGGCGCCGTTGGGACCTATCAGCCCGATGCGGTCGCCGCGCAGGATTCGCGTCGAAAAATCGCGGATCAGCACATCGTCGCCGTAGGCCTTGGATATGTGTTCGAGCTCTGCAACCAGCTTGCCCGACCGCGCGCCTTCGTCCTGCTGCAGATTCACCTGTCCCATGCGATCGCGCCGCGTGGCGCGGTCACGGCGCAACTGTTCGAGGCGCAGCACCCGTCCTTCGTTGCGCGTGCGACGGGCCTCGACACCCTTGCGGATCCACACCTCTTCCTGCGCCAGGAACTTGTCGAACCTGGCATTGCTGACCGCTTCGTCGGCGGTCTCGCTCGCTTTCAGCGCCTGGTATGCGGCGAAGTTGCCCGGGTAGCTGCGCAGGCGTCCCCGATCGAGCTCAACGATGCGCGTGGCGATCGCGTCGAGGAAGCGCCGGTCGTGGGTGACGCAGACGACGGCGCCTGAAAAGTCCTGCAGCAGCGACTCGAGCCACGCGATCGCGCCCAGATCGAGATGGTTGGTCGGCTCATCGAGCAGCAGCACGTCGGGCTGGGCTGCGAGTGCCTGTGCCAGTGCGACTCGCTTCTTCCAGCCACCGGACAGCGATCCCACCAGCGCGTCGGGCGCAAGACCCAGCCGCGACAGCACGGTGTCGATGCGATGGCCGAGCGCCCAGCCATCGACCGCGTCGAGCTTCGCGTGCAACGCGCCGACGTCGTCGAGACGCGCCGAATCGTTGTAATCCTGCGCGAGCAAAGCGGTTGCGTGATGGTAGGCCGCAAGCACTTCGCCCTCGGCGCCGAGACCGAGCGCGACGGTGTCGTAGACGGTGCTCGTGGCGTCGTGCGCCGGTTCCTGCGCGACCCATGCCACACGTGCGTGCGGCGCCAGCCAGCGTTCGCCGTCATCGAGCGCAATGCGGCCGGCAAGCACGCCCAATAGCGAAGACTTGCCGCTGCCGTTGCGTCCGATCAGCCCGAGCCGCTCGCGTGGGTCGAGCTGGAAATCGGCGTCGTCCAGCAGTGGGTGATGGCCAAAGGCGAGGCGGGCGTGGGAGAGGGTGGCGACTGGCATCGGTTGACTACGTGATCACGCGGCGAAGTATAGCTGCGGCACTCGCGGCGGATTCTCGGCGTTCGCATCGCGGCGTCCCGGTGCGGTGCTTCGTCGCACCGCCAGGATCAGCGCAACTCCAGCGACGCGACCGGAAATGTGGCGAGGATGCTGCCGACCGGCAGCAGACACGCGCGCATCGCGGACTCCCCATCGACGGCTTCGCCGGTCAGCACGTTGCGCCAGCGTCGCGCGTCGATAGGCAGCACGACAGCGGTGTCGCCCCAGAACGCGGCGCCGAGCGGCCACGCCGAGCGTGCTCCCGGCAGTGACGACCACAAGCGTGGCACCACGCACAGCAACAGTTCGCACCCGGCGCGCCGCGCGTAGGCGCACACACGGTCTGAGTGCGCGCCGCGAGTGGCAATCGGCATGTACCCGGCCCGATCGAACCACTGTGCGCGCTGCTTGCGCAGTTGCAGCAGGCGCCAGGTCAACCACAACTTGACGCTGCCGCCGGGCCATGCGGCCAGCAGGGCGTCGGCGGGCGGTGCTTGAATGCCACGCGCCGCGAACTCCTGCAGCATCCGCACCCGATGCGCAAAGTCGACCGGCCGCCGGTTGTCGGGGTCGACCATGTTCAAGTCCCACAGCTCCGTCCCCTGGTAGGTGTCCGGGACACCGGGCGAGGTCAGCTTGACGAGTGTCTGCGCAAGACTGTTGACGCAGCCCACGCGTGCGACTTCGCGCGCCAACGGCAGCATCGATTCGATGAAGCGGTTGGTTTGTGGCGATGCCAGCACCCTGTCGACGAAATGCGCCAGCGCGGCCTCGTACGCAGCGTCGGGATTGAGCCAGCTCGTGCACACCTTCGCTTCGCGTGCGGCCTTCAGCATGAAGGCGGCGACACGTTCGCGATGGTCGGCCAGCGTGCCGTCGGGCAGCGTCCCCGCGGCCAGCGCCTCGCCGGGCCATGTGCCCAGCAGCGTCTGGTACAGCAGGTATTCGTCGTTGGCGGAGGGTGCCGGATGTCCGCCGATGTCGCGCCGATGGCGCCGGTTCAACTGCCGCCAGCGCCGCAGCGAGAGACGCCAGGCTGCCGGCATTTCGCTTAAAACGTCGATGCGCGTGCGCACGTCCTCGCCGCGCTTGCTGTCGTGCGTGGACGTGGCAAGCATCGCATGCGGCCAGTCGCGCGAGCGCAGCATCGACACGCCATGGAACGCGTTGACGCCGGCCCCGAATATGGCCGGATCGCCGCCGACTTCGTTCAACGACGCGAGGCGGTTGTACACGTAGAACGCCGTATCCTCGGTCCCCTTGGCCATCACCGGCGCCGTGAACTGCTGGAATCGTGCACGGAACGCGCGAGCTTCGCGGCCCAGCGGCGAATCCGCGACCAGCGCTTCGCCACGCGAGCTCAAACCGCGCAGCGCCGCCGCGACGAAATCGAACACACTGGTGTCGGCCGCGGTGCTGCGGCGCCTGGCCACCGCCACCGCCCACTCGATGTATCGCTCGTCGGTCGCTCCAAGCCCGGCGTCGGTCGCGTAGGTGCGATAGATCGGAAACGACGCAACGATGTGCATCAGCGCACGGTGGATGCCGTCACGCGTGAAGTCGCAGGTGTGGCGGTCGGCCTTGGCGATCCGCGTGAGCGCGGTGGCGAGCCGTGTCAGTTCGCTGCGCATCGCGTTGCCTACGACCCCCAGCTTCGACTCGCGGGAAATGCGTGAGAAAGTGGCGTGCTCGCCGCTGAACGACGCGTACAGTCGATCGAAGCGCGTGCGGTTGGATGGGTCGACGAACAACCGGTTGACCAGGTTCATGAAGGTGTAGCCGGTGGTGCCATGCACCGGCCACTGCGCAGGCAGCCGTTCGTGCGTCGCGAGTATCTTTTCGATGACGAGATAGATCGCGCGCCCGCGGTGATCAACACCGCCGCGATTGCCGATCGCAACGGCCGCTGCCGCCTGCAGCCGGTCGAAATAGGCCGCCGGATCGAGCAGGCCGTCGGGATGATCGATCCGCAACGCATCGGCCTTGCCCGTGGCCACCAGTGCGAGTGCGATGCGATGCGTCGCGTCGAACACCGCGCTGCGCTCCGCGCGCAGCGCGGCCAGGTCGTTGATGTCGAAAAAGCGACGGTAGTTGATGTCGTCCGCCGCGACACGCCAGAACGCGAGGCGATACGCTTGTCGCTGTATCAGCTGGTGCAGCGCGTCGAAGCTGGCGGCTGAGCCCACGCGGCCATTGCAGGCGGCGACGGCGGCTTCGATTGCATCTGCAAGCGCTGGCCGGCGCGCGCACAGTGCAGCAAGTGCGGCCTTTGCAGCTTGGCCTTGTTCGGTGGCATCCGTCCCGGCCGTCCCGTCGACTGCGTCGGCAGCGGCGAATCGGGCGATGACGGCGGCCGCCGCGTCAGCGAGGCTGCTCGCGAGCGCGTGCTCCTGCCCCGCGGCGCGTGCGATCAGCGTCGCGTACTCGTGCGGACGCACCGGCAACCGGTGATCGAAGTACCACAACGAGATCGAGCCGGCCGCCGCGTCGAAGCGCAACGTGAGTTCGCCCCTGTCGAGCGCGCTGCCGTATTGATCGCCGAGAATGGGCACCAGAACCTTGCCCGCAAGGTCGGCGCTCTCGGGTGCCCAGTCGATGTCGAAATAGTCCGCGTAACGCGAACGCTGGCCGTGCTCGAGCACGTCCAGCCACCAGCCGTTGTCGGCCTTCAGCACACCCATGTGATTGGGCACCAGGTCGAGCATCAGGCCCATCGAATGCGCGTGCAACGCCGCGACCAGCGCATCGAGATCTTCGGCATTGCCGATTTCGGGATTGAGCGAGTCGTGATCGACGACGTCGTATCCGTGCGTGCTGCCCGCGCGGGCCTTGAGGAAGGGTGACGCGTACAGGTGGCTGATGCCGAGTGCCGCCAGGTACGGAACGATCGCCCGCGCATCCTCGAACGTGAAGCCGCGATGCAGCTGCACGCGGTAGGTCGCGCGCGGAATCGGTGGGCCCGGCTCGGCGCTTGCGGATGGCGTCATGTGCCCGCTTTCGCCGAAGATTGTGAATCGCGGCCGCGCCCCTGCGCGCGAATTGCCTCGCACAGGCGAGCAAAGCGGCCGTCCTCCAGCCATTGCTCGAGGTCTACTGCAATCTTGCGGCGCCAGTTCGGGTATTGGTCGCCGGTGGTCGCGGGCAGGTTCACCTGCGCCACCTCGCCGAACACGTCTTCGAGCTGCAACGTCATCATCGCGCACGGCGTGCGCGCCGCATACGCGTGTACCGCGCACACGTGCGCGAATGACAGTTCGCGATCCACGATGGACGGTGCGGCCAGTCCCTCGCGCTGCAACGCGTGCGCAAGACGCTGGCGGTCCCGCTGGCGCTCCACGCGAGCCTGCGTTCGCTGCGCACCGCGGTCGGTGGCATCGGTGGATTCACTCCCGGCACCGTCCAACGCTTCGCGTGCCGCGAGATCGGTGGCCTGCCAGTAACCCTGCAATGTCGGCAGGTCGTGCGTGCTGATCGTCACCAGCGACTGCAACGGGTAGGAGGTCGGTGGCAGGAAGTCGCCGTTGGCGTCGCGTTCGAAGAACAGCACGCGATACGACAACACTCCGCGTTCCCTCAGTGCGTCACGCACGGCGTCGGGAACCGTGCCAAGGTCTTCGCCGACCACCGCGCAATGCCGGCGGTTGCTTTCGAGCGCCAACACGCCCAGCAGGTCTTCGAGCGGATAACCGACGTAGGTGCCGTCCGCAGGTGCCATGCCGCGTGGAACCCAGTAGAGGCGCAGCATTCCCATCACATGGTCGATGCGCAATGCGCCGGCGCCATGCATGTTGGCCGCCAGCAATGCACGCCATGGCGCATAGGCTTCCGCCGTGATGCGCTGTGGTATCCACGGCGGCAGGCCCCAGTCCTGCCCATCGTGGTTGAACTCGTCGGGAGGTGCGCCGATCTGCATGCCGCTGGCGAAGCGCACGGCGTCATGTGCGACTTCGGCGCCGTCCGGGTTGGCTCCGACGGCGAGATCCCGATAGATGCCGAGTCGCATGCCGGCGGCGCGCGCGATGTCGCTGGCGGCCGTAAGCTGCAGGTCGGCCTGCCACTGCAGGTACAGATGGAAGTGGACCGCGTCGTCGTGAGCGGCGCCGTTGCTCGCGGCTGCCGATGGACCACGATCGGCGATAGCGCCGTCGCGCATCGCGGTGAAGCGCGCAAATGCGCCGACATCGTCATCGCTGGCATCGATGAACGTCGAAAAATCATGTCCGCGCGTCGTCATCGTTTCGAGGTGCTCGCTGCGAAAGTGCGCGTAGAGGAGCTTCAGCGCCTGCAGCTTCGCCGTGGTGACGCCGGCATAGTCCACCATCCGCGCCTCGCGCAGCGTGGACAGCAGGCGTTGAAATGCAGGCGTGCCCACCAGCGCGCGCGCGGCGGTGCACGCGGCATAGTCTTCGATGGCCTCGACGTCGAGGTAGAGCGGATTGAGCGCCAGCCGGCTCGAAGGGCTGTAGGGACTTGCGTCCGCCGGCCGATCGAGGAATAGCGCGTGCAATGGGTTCACGCCGACGAAATCGGCGCCCTCGGCGGCGGCCATCCGTGCCAGCGCAGCCAGGTCGGAAAAGTCGCCGATCCCCCAGTTGCGTCGCGAACGCAGCGCATACAGCTGGACCGCAGGTCCGAAGATCCGCGCCGCTTGCGGCGTCGCGGCAGCGCAGCGCGGCGGGCACGCAATCAGCATCCGCGTGGCGGCGATCGCGTCTTCGCTATCCAGGATCGACAACCTGTGATAGCCGGCCCGCAATACATCGGCGATGCGATCGCAGGCAATGCGCTGGCAGGCGTTGGCCGTGGATGCGGCTGCCCGTGGCGTCGGTTGCGCAGCCAGGCCGGCGGCCGAGCATCGACCTTCCGTGCGCTGGCCCGTTTCAGAGTCGAGCAGCCAGCGCAGTGGCCAGGCGCGCGCGACCACGTCCAGCGCGACATCCCGCGCGACCGCGCACACCAGCGGTGCGGGACACACTGCGCCTGCGCCGCCACCTGCGACGGTTGCCGCGTAGCGATCGATTTGGGCCAGGATCGCACGCTTCGTTGCATCCGACGGCCGTCGCTCCTGTCCCCGCCAGTCACGATAGTGCGTGGCGACGCCGCGCGCCTCGCACTGCGCATCGAGCGACGAGGCGTCGAGCGCCGGCATCTACAGTCCCTTCGACTCGACGCACCAGCGAACGAACCACCCGTCCGTCGCGGAGGAGGGGGTCTGCCATAGCAGCACCGTTCCCATTGGCGTCAATGGAAGTGTCACATCTGACCATGGCGCACAACGTGCGTGCAGCATCAGCGCGCGTCCGTCGTCGAGCGGCCAGCGGACCTCGATCGTCGAGTCGTCGACGCTGCGATGCCGCGCCGCTCCCGCGACGATGTGCGGAATCAACGGAACGATGGCAATTGCGCGCAGCGCGAGCAGCGAGCGATGGAAATCGAGCCATGCCGGATGCGGATCGCGGGTCACGCTCTCCCAGTCGAGCGCGCTGCGCGCAAACGTTGTCGTCGCGCCGGGATCCGGAACGTCGGCGCCCACTGCGACCGCGGCCAGCGAGTCGGCGAATTCGGCCCGACGCCCGTCGCGAACAGCGTCCGCCAGTTCGCCGTTGAAATCGCAGAAGAACAAAAACGGCGTATCGGCGCCGAACTCGTCGCCCATGAACAACAAGGGCGGTGACGGTGCCAGTAGCAGGATGGCAATTGCGCCGCGCAGCGCGCCCGCTGGCGCAAGCGCGTACAGGCGCTCCCCGAGCGCACGATTGCCGATCTGGTCGTGGTTCTGCAGGAAGTTGACGAATGCCGTTGGCGGCAGCATGTTGCTGCGTTCGCCGCGGAGAGTGCCGCCCCGATGTGCGGAGGTTTCCCCCTGGTAGATGAATCCTTCGGCAAGGCAGCGTGCCAGCATCGACAGCGGGTTCTCGGCGTAGTCCTTGTAGTACGAATGGGTCTCGCCGGTCAGCAGGCGATGCAGCACATGGTGGAAGTCGTCGTTCCATTGCGCAGTGAACTGCATTGGATCCTCCGCCGCGTCCCGCAGCAGGCGGCGGGTCTCGTTGCGATCGTTCTCGAGGATCAGATGGATTTCGCGGTCGCGCCCCGGGCCGTCACGCACGGCGCTGGCAAGCTGGGTCAGGAAATCCGGATCGGAATCGTCGACGATGGCGTGCACCGCATCCAGCCGCAAGCCATCGACGTGGTATTCCTGCAGCCAGTACAGTGCATTGGCGATGAAGAATTCGCGCACGATCGCACTGTCGGCGCCGTCGAAATTGATTGCATCTCCCCACGGCGTCTTGTGCCGGTCAGTGAAGAACGCCGGCGCGGTTCGCGGCAGGTAATTGCCTTCCGGCCCGAAATGGTTGTAGACGACGTCGATGAATACCATCAGCCCGTGCGAATGGGCTGCATCGATCAGCGCCTTCAACGCGTCCGGCGTACCGTAGCGCGCATCCGGCGCGAATGCGAGCACGCCGTCATAGCCCCAGTTGCGCTCGCCCGGAAAGTCGGCAAGCGGCATCAGTTCGATCGCCGTGATGCCGAGTGTCACCAGATGGTCGAGGTGCGCGGCGACACCGTTGAAATCCCCACCCGGCGAAAACGTGCCGACGTGCAGTTCGTAGATCGCTGCATGGTGCCAGGGTCGACCATTCCACCCGCTGTCGGCCCAGTCGTAGGCGTTGCCGTCGACCACTTCGCTGACACCGTGGACGTCGCCGGGATTGTGGCGTGACGCAGGGTCGGCAACGATCTGCTCGTCATCGATCCTGAAACGATAATGCGTGCCGGCGTGTGCCTGCGCGGTGGTCAGTTCGAACCAGCCCTCCGCGAGCGCGGCCATTGCCATCGGCGTCGCCTGCGCATCATCGCCGAGCAGCAAGGCCACACTCTGCGCACCCGGTGCCCACAGGCGAAAGCGCACGCCGTCGGCGCCGGGCTGCGCGCCGAAGCGCATGCAATGGACCCGCTTCATCGCGGACGGGAGCGGTGCAGCAGGGCCAGCGAGCGGGCGCGTAGCGGATAGTGGGCATTCGGCGCAAATGTGCGCTGTGCCGGTGTTCCGTCGGCGGTATCGGTGTCCAGTTCAACCTCCCATGCGCCGCCTTCCTGCTCCGCGGGGATACGGAAGGCGATCAGGTCGTCGTGCGCGTTGAGCAGCAACAGCAGGTCATCGTCCTCGACCGGCCTCCCATTCTCGTCACGTTCGTTGAGACCGCGTCCCGACAAATGTGCGCCCAGGCAGCGTGCAAAGCCCTGGTTCCATTCGTCGTCGGTCATTTCATGGCCGTCCGGATTCAACCATACGATATCCTTGGCGTCGGAATCGTGGACCGCGCGTCCACCGAAGAAGGCACGGCGCTTGAACAGCGGATGCGCATTGCGCAGCGCAATCACGCGCCGCGTGAACGCCAGCAATCCTTTTGCGTCGTCGTCCAGATTCCAGTTCAGCCAAGAAAGCTCGTTGTCCTGGCAGTACGCATTGTTGTTGCCGTCCTGCGTGCGCCCCATTTCGTCGCCATGCAACAGCATCGGCACGCCCTGCGAAAAGAACAGCGTGGCGAGGAAGTTGCGTACCTGGCGCAGCCGCAACGCGTTGATCGACGGGTCGTCGGTAGGTCCCTCGACACCACAGTTCCAGCTACGGTTATGGGATTCACCGTCGCGATTTTCTTCACCATTGGCTTCGTTGTGCTTGTCGTTATAGCTGACGAGATCGCGCAGCGTGAAGCCATCGTGCGCAGTGATGAAGTTGACGTTCGCGCTGATCGAGCGTCCGCTGTTCTCGAACAGGTCGCTCGAACCCGACAGCCGGCTCGCGAGTTCGCCGACGAGGCCGCCGTCGCCTTTCCAGTACGGACGGACCGCGTCACGGTAGCGTCCGTTCCACTCCGACCAGCCGGGGGGAAAGTTGCCGACCTGGTAGCCGCCGTCGCCCAAGTCCCAGGGCTCGGCAATCAGCTTGACTTGCGACAGGACGGGATCCTGCCGTGCGATGTCGAAGAACGCGCCGAACGGGTCGAACGCCTGTTCTTCGCGTCCCAGCGTCGTCGCGAGATCGAAGCGGAAGCCGTCGACGTGCATGTCCGTCACCCAATAGCGCAGGCTGTCGAATATCAGGCGCAGCGCCATCGGCTGCTGCGTCGACAGCGTGTTGCCGGTGCCTGTGTAGTCCGTGTAGTAGCGACGCTCCTCGGCGAGCCGGTAATACACGGCGTTGTCGATGCCACGGAATGACAACGTGGGCCCGAGCTGGTTGCCCTCGGCGGTGTGGTTGAAGACGACATCGAGAATCACTTCGATGCCCGCTGTGTGCAGCGTCTTCACCATCGTCTTGAATTCCCCCAGCGACCCGGTGGCCGAGTAGCGCATGTCGGGCGCGAAAAAGCCGAGCGAGTTGTAGCCCCAATAGTTGCGCAGCCCCATCTCGACCAGCCGCTTGTCGTCGACGAAGCTATGTACCGGAAGCAGTTCGATGGCGGTGACCCCGAGACGCCGCAGATGATCGACGACCGGTGCGCTGGCCACGCCGGCATAGGTGCCGCGCAATTGGGGCGGCACGTCCGGATGCCGCTGCGTCAGGCCCTTGACATGCGCTTCGTAGATCACCGTGTCTTTGCGCGTCGTGCGTGGCGGCCGATCCGATCCCCAGGTGAACGATGTATCGACCACCTTGCACTTCGGCATTCCGGTGGCGCTGTCGCGCGTGTCGAACGACAGGTCCTCGCGGCGACTCCCGACACGGTAGCCGAACAGTGCGTCGGACCAGCGCAGCTGCCCCTCGATCATCCGCGCATAGGGATCGAGCAGCAGCTTGTTCGGATTGAAACGGTGCCCCTGTTCCGGCGCATAGGGACCATGCACCCGGAAGCCGTACAGAAGCCCGGGTCGCGCGTCCGGCAGGTAGCAGTGCCAGATGAAGTCGCTGCGCTGGCGGACTTCGATCCGCGCGATCTCGCGACGTCCGTTGGGCGCAAACAGGCACAGCTGGACCCGCTCCGCGTGGCGCGAGAACAGCGCGAAATTGACGCCGGCCCCGTCCCACGTTGCACCGAGCGGCGCCGGATGTCCGCGCCATACGGTGTGCGTCGTGGGCGCTGTCGCCACCCTTGGGGATATCGGCGGTCCTCCGCTCATTCGGCAGTATTTTGCAGACGTTCGAGCAGCGCTGCCAGCGGGATGCCGACCCAGTCGGGACGATTGGCGAGCTCGTAGCGCAATTCGTAGAGCGCCTTCTCGAAAACGAACGTATCCACCAACTGGCGTGCGACTGCCGCGTCGGCTGGCCACGAGCGAGCGCCGCTGGCGGCTTCGCGATAGCCGTCGAGAAATGTGGCGGCGGTCTGTGCGCGCCATTGAGCGAGCGGCTCCGCCAATCGCGCGCGCTCGATTGCGCCGGCTGCGGTGGCTTGCTGCAAGGCGAATGCTGCTGCGTAGGCGAACGAGCGCAGCATTCCTGCGACATCGCGCAATGCGCAGTGCTTGGCGCGACGTTCGGCCAGCGGACGCGAAGGTTCACCCTCGAAATCGACGATGTAGAACTCGTGCTGGTTGAGCAGCACCTGGCCCAGGTGGAAGTCGCCGTGATAACGCGTCTTCATGGCATCGATTGCGTCCGGAATGGCCGCGAGCGCCTTTGTCACCAGCCGGTCGGCATTCGTCACCAGGTGCACGGCGTCGGCACGCACCGATTCCGGCAGGGAATCGATGCGTGCCGCGAGAAGGTCCATCGTCTGCTTCGCCTCGCCGGCAAGGCGCGCACGCAATGCGTCGATGTCGGCCGTGGCGAATGGTTCAGGATCGAATGCGGCATCTCCGGTGGTGTGTGACAGGGCCAGGTGCAACTCCGCGGTGCGCCGGCCGAGCGTCCCGATCAATGCGAGAAAACCGGCGCGCAGTGAACTGGCATCGTCGGCAGGCAGCAATCCGCTGGCGTTGGGATCGGGTACCGGGACAGGCATCGCGGCAACGTCCTGGGTGACGGGACGGGCTACGATGCCGTCAAGCATCCGCCGCAGGTAGCCGACGGTGTAGTCCCAGCCGTTGCCTTCATTCGGCACAAATTGCTGCAACACGGCGAGCGCCGTGGTTTCACCGTCCGTATTGCGGTACTCGAGTGCGCCATACAGCGCCGCGACGTAGGGAAACGGCGAGACTTCGGTCAGGAAGCGCCCGATCTCGATCTCGGGATTGATGCCGGGACGCAATCGTCGATAGCCCTTCAGCACGAGCTTCTCGCCGAGCACCATCAGCGTGTTGCTCTGCTCGTAGCTCGGATGATCGATCGCAAGGTTGTCCCGCGGTCCGGCGGCCGCCAGTTGCGGCGTGGCCCAGAAGCGCAGCTCACCGACCCGTGCGGCCCGCGTTTCGCTGCGCGCCATCGCCTCGACGATGCTGCGGCAGAAGCCATCGTCCCAGAAGGCGTCGTACAGCACCCCGACACGGGCGCGCTGGCGCACGCGTGCAACCGTGCAATGCAGCAGCGACTGCAAGCGCTCCCCCTGGGCCTCCTCCCACGCAAACGCCATTGGCAGCGAATAGTTCTGCTTGCTGCCGTCGTCGAGTTCCACCTGCACGCTTGCCAGCAACCAGCTTCCGGCGGGAGTGTTCCATTCGTCCTGCTGGCGCAGCGATGCGCGGGCAATGGCGTGACCCTTGCCCGCGAACCAGCGCTGGTTCGCGAGTATGACCGGCAGCACCTCGCGCTCGAGCTGCGTGCGTACCCGCCGCGCCAGGAGTGCGCGCAGGTCGGATGCCGTGCCGTCGCCCGTGGACAGCGCGGCCATCAGGCCGTCCGGTATCACCAGCAGCGGCAGGTCGACCGGTACAGGTCGCTCCGCGTGCCACTTGGGATAGGCCGCGTCGGTCGTCAGCGCAAACCAGTAGAACCCCCACGCCGGCAGCGTCAGCAGGTA
>JBDTJK010000434.1:0-11642 GCA_039935875.1 Casimicrobiaceae bacterium | reverse complement strand
TTGAGTTGCCAGAAGGCAAGGAAATGGTCATGCCAGGCGATAACGTGTCGATCACCGTCAAGCTGATCAACCCCATTGCCATGGAAGAAGGTCTGCGCTTCGCTATCCGCGAAGGCGGCAAGACCGTCGGCGCCGGCGTGGTTGCCAAGATCATTGCTTAATTTTTTAGGGGCGTAGCTCAATTGGCAGAGCGTCGGTCTCCAAAACCGAAGGTTGATGGTTCGATTCCTTCCGCCCCTGCCACCTGGTAAGTTCAAGGTGGCACATAGTTAGTCCAAACAAGCCCGTCATGACCTGACGGGCTTCTGTGTCTCAAGAGACACCATGTATTTGAAGCAGGAAAACGCCAAAAATGGCCACTTCACAAGTTGAGACGATCAACACCAACGCAGACAAAGCCAAATTGGGTTTGTCTGCTGTTTTGGTGGTGGGTGCGTTAGCCGCCTTTTATCTGTTGAGCAAACAAGGGCAGATTGCCCAATGGGTGGCTTTGATTGTGGGCGTAGCAGCAGCAGTCGTGGTGTTTCTGTCCTCCGAACCCGGCAAGCAATTGATCGCGTTTGGTCGCGATGCTTGGCGTGAAGTCAAGAAAGTTGTTTGGCCTACGCGCAAAGAAGCAACGCAGATGACTTTATATGTCTTCGGCTTTGTGGTGCTCATGGCCTTGTTCCTCTGGCTCACTGACAAGACGCTGGAATGGGTTTTTTATGACTTAATTCTGGGCTGGAAAAAGTAATGACTGACGTTGTAGAAATGAGCGCGGCAGAACCGTCTGCGACTCCTGTAAATCCTGACCTGCGTTGGTACATCGTGCATGCTTACTCCGGAATGGAAAAAGCGGTCGAGCGCAACATTACCGAACGAATTCTTCAATCTGGCATGCAGCAAAAATTTGCCCGTATTCTGGTTCCCACCGAAGAAGTCGTCGAGATCAAGAATGGCCAGCGTAAAACGACCGAACGTCGTCTTTTCCCAGGCTATGTGTTTGTCGAAATGGTGATGGACGATGAGTCTTGGCACTTGGTTAAACATACCAATAAAGTCACCGGTTTTGTAGGCGGCGCCAAAAATCGCCCAGCTCCGATTTCAGAAGCAGAAGTGCAGAAAATCGTGAGCCAGATGCAAGAAGGCACCGACAAGCCGCGCCATAAAGTGGAATTCTTAGTGGGCGAATTTGTCCGAGTCAAAGAAGGTCCGTTTACCGACTTCAATGGTTCCGTAGAAGAAGTGAACTACGAAAAAAGCAAAGTGCGTGTTTCGGTCACTATTTTCGGTCGCGCTACGCCTGTAGAGCTGGAATTTAGCCAGATCGAAAAGACCTAAGTTTTGTATTGAGTGAATTCCACGTTTTTCGACTCAGCGTGGATGTTGTTAGTGAGTCGCAACCCCGGGGAGCAAATGTCCGCCAGTTTCGGTAGACAGAAGCGTTAAGACCCGCAAGGAGTAAATAATGGCGAAAAAAATCGTCGGTTTTATTAAGCTGCAAGTACCAGCCGGTAAAGCCAACCCATCCCCCCCTATTGGCCCGGCACTGGGTCAACGTGGTTTGAACATCATGGAGTTCTGCAAGGCATTTAATGCGCAGACCCAAGGTGTTGAGCCAGGTCTGCCACTGCCAGTAGTGATCACTGCGTTTGCAGACAAGAGCTTCACCTTTATTATCAAGACGCCGCCAGCGACTGTGTTGATCAAGAAAGCTATCAAGCTCGACAAGGGTTCGTCCACGCCGCACAGCGCGAAAGTGGGCAAGATCACCCGCGCCCAGCTCGAAGAAATTGCCAAGACCAAGATGAAAGATATGACGGCCGCTGATCTGGATGCCGCCGTTCGTACGATCGCTGGTACCGCCCGGTCTATGGGTGTGAATGTGGAGGGCGTGTAAATGTCCAAGCTGACCAAAAAACAAAAAGCCTTTGCTGGCAAGATTGACAGCACCAAACTGTATCCTCTGGGTGACGCATTGGTGATCGTCAAAGAATGCGCTAACGCCAAGTTCGATGAATCCATCGACGTGGCCGTGCAACTGGGTATTGATGCCAAAAAATCGGATCAAGTTGTTCGCGGTGCTGTCGTGTTGCCTAACGGCACCGGCAAAACCAAGCGTGTTGCCGTGTTCGCCCAGGGTGCCAAAGCGGAAGAAGCCAAGGCTGCTGGTGCCGATATCGTCGGAATGGACGATCTCGCCGCAATGATCAAAGCTGGCGACATGCCTTTTGACATCGTGATCGCGGCTCCTGACGCTATGCGCGTTGTGGGTACTTTGGGTCAGATCTTGGGCCCACGTGGCCTGATGCCTAACCCTAAGGTTGGTACGGTTACACCCGATGTTGCTACGGCAGTCAAGAATGCCAAAGCAGGCCAGGTCCAGTTCCGTGTTGACAAGGCCGGTATTGTGCACAGCACCATTGGTCGTCGCTCGTTTGACTCCGACAAATTGCAAGGCAATTTGGCTGCGTTGATCGATGCATTGACCAAGGCCAAGCCAGCGTCCAGCAAGGGCCTGTATTTACGTAAAGTAGCGGTTTCGAGCACGATGGGTGTGGGCGTTCGCGTCGACACACAAACCATCGCAGCGTAATCGCAAAATTTGAAGCCGTTGCAAAGTGGCTTCAACGTGGTGGGTCGCTGAAGTTTCAATACTTTAGCGAGCCATCCAAGACCGTTGGTGTACAGCCCGCCTGTACTTAATCAGTGAAAACCAACGCAGATGGCGATCCCGCTGCAGATGGAATAAGTTTCCCGAAACAGTTGATCGCTGCAAAGTGGCGTGTTGAATGGCAATCAGCCGGACAACACATTTTAAGGAGTAGACCTTGAGTCTTAATCGCAGTGAGAAAGAAGCGGTCATTACCGATGTGACCAGCCTCGCCGCTAAAGCTCAAACGCTCGTGATGGCGGAATACCGTGGTATCACGGTCGCTGACATGACCAAATTGCGCTCAGCAGCGCGTAGCAATGGCGTGACCTTAAGCGTGTTGAAAAACACCTTGGCCCGTCGTGCTGTCGCAGGCAGTGCTTTTGAAATCGTGTCCGACCAGATGACCGGTCCGCTGATCTATGGCTTTTCTGTAGATGCCGTAGCTGCTGCCAAAGTAGTAGCTGAATTCTCGAAGACCAACGACAAGTTGGTGATTCGTGGTGGTGCATTCGGTGGAAAAGTTCTGGACGTGAACGGCGTTAAGCAACTGGCAAGCATTCCTTCCAAGGAAGTTTTGTTGGCGCAGTTGTTGGGCTTGATGCAGTCCCCTATTTCGCGTACAGCACGAGTGCTGGCAGCGTTGGCGACACAAAAAGGCGCGGGTTCTACCGAACCAGCAATCGAAGCGGCCCCAGAAGTGGCTGCCGAGGTTGCTCCGGCGTAACCCACAAGTTACGTTCGGCATTGACAAAAACTTTGTTGGACAGTCGCTTGCATATGCACAGCCTGTCCCCAACTGAAAAAACTGGAAATCAAAATGGCATTCGATAAAGACGCATTTTTGACCGCGCTTGACAGCATGACGGTCCTGGAACTCAACGACCTGGTGAAGGCCATCGAAGAGAAGTTTGGCGTAAGCGCCGCCGCGATGGCTGGCCCTGCCGCTGCCGCTGGCCCTGCTGCCGCTGCTGAAGAAAAGACCGAATTCAACGTCGTTCTGGTCGAAGCTGGCGCGCAAAAGGTGTCGGTCATTAAGGCCGTTCGCGAAATCACCGGCCTGGGCTTGAAAGAAGCTAAGGACTTGGTCGATGGCGCTCCTAAGGCCGTCAAAGAAGGCATCTCCAAGGCTGATGCTGATGCAGCCATGAAGAAGCTGGTGGACGCTGGCGCTAAAGTCGAACTGAAGTAATTCACTCGCAAACGAGGGCTGGGTGCTCCCAAAGGAGCTCCCAGCCTTTCGTGCTTGTAAGAGCGCACTGGAAAGCAGGTAACACCACCTTCTTTTCAGTGTCTTCTGGCCCCGACTGCAGAAGATGCCTTGGTTCGGATTGCGTGCAATGCGCAGTCGTCCGCCATGGTTGGTAGTGGCCAACCGCCAAGTTCGTTGCACATGATGTGCAATACGACAGTTGACAGGCCCCCCAGGATTCCCAAGTCCTTGCCCCCGGAGATCTCATGGCTTATACGTACACCGAACGCAAACGCATTCGTAAAAATTTTGGTAGCCGCGACAGCGTGCTCGAAGTCCCCTACCTGTTGCAAATGCAAAAAGATGCGTACACCGCATTTTTGCAGGCAGATCTCGCGCCTCAAAAACGCACAGTGGAAGGTTTGCAAGCCGCATTTGATGCCGCCTTCCCGATCGTTTCACACAATGGTTTTGTCGAGATGAAGTACGTCGAGTACAACCTTGCCAAACCTGCTTTTGATGTGCGCGAATGCCAGACTCGGGGCCTGACATTTGCTTCCGCTGTGCGGGCCAAGGTCCAACTCATCATTTATGACCGCGAGTCTTCGACATCACAATCCACAGTGGTCAAGGAAGTGAAAGAGCAAGAAGTCTATATGGGCGAAGTGCCGCTCATGACGGAAAAAGGCTCGTTCATCATCAATGGCACTGAGCGCGTGATCGTTTCGCAGTTGCACCGCTCACCTGGTGTGTTTTTCGAACACGACAAGGGCAAGACCCATAGCTCCGGCAAGCTGCTGTTCTCTGCACGCGTGATTCCGTACCGCGGTTCATGGCTTGATTTCGAGTTTGACCCTAAAGACGTGCTTTATTTCCGGGTAGACCGTAGGCGCAAAATGCCCGTTACCATTTTGCTCAAAGCCATTGGTCTCACACCAGAATCTATCTTGGCGAACTTCTTCGTCAACGACAACTTCCGTCTGATGGACAGCGGTGCACAAATGGAATTTGTGGCTGAGCGTCTGCGCGGCGAAGTTGCCCGTTTCGACATCACGGACAAAACCGGAAAAGTTGCGGTTGCCAAAGACAAGCGCATCACTGCCCGTCACACCCGTGATCTGGAACAGTCGGGTACAACCCACATCAGCGTCCCAGAAGATTTTCTGGTCGGCCGTGTTGTGGCTAAAAATATTATCGATGGCGACACTGGCGAAATTATTGCCAAGGCCAACGAAGAGTTGACCGAACTGCTGCTCAAGAAATTGCGCACCGCAGGCGTGCAAGACTTGCAGTGCATCTACACCAACGAATTGGACCAGGGCGCGTATATTTCGCAAACCCTGCGTAGCGATGAAACCGTAGATGAGTTTGCTGCCCGCGTCGCCATTTATCGCATGATGCGCCCTGGAGAACCCCCAACAGAAGACGCTGTACAAGCTCTTTTCCAACGCCTGTTCTACAACCCGGATACGTACGATCTGTCGCGCGTAGGCCGCATGAAGTTCAACGCGAAAATGGGCCGTGACGAATCCACAGGTCCTATGGTGCTGACCAACGAGGACATTTTGTCTGTGGTCAAGATTTTGGTCGATCTGCGCAATGGCCGTGGTGAAGTCGATGACATCGACCATCTGGGTAATCGCCGCGTTCGTTGCGTTGGCGAATTGGCTGAAAACCAATACCGTGCCGGTTTGGCGCGCATTGAGAAGGCTGTAAAAGAGCGTTTGGGCCAAGCAGAGCAAGAACCGCTCATGCCGCATGATCTGATCAACAGCAAGCCAATCTCAGCAGCACTCAAAGAATTCTTCGGTGCATCCCAGCTGTCGCAGTTCATGGACCAGACCAATCCGCTGGCCGAGATCACCCACAAGCGCCGTGTATCGGCCCTTGGCCCGGGTGGTTTGACCCGCGAACGTGCCGGCTTTGAAGTGCGCGACGTGCACGTAACCCATTACGGCCGTGTGTGTCCTATCGAGACGCCAGAAGGTCCCAACATTGGACTGATCAATTCCTTGGCCTTGTATGCCCGCTTGAACGAATACGGTTTTATTGAAACGCCGTACCGTCGTGTGGTTGATAGCAAGGTCACCAAAGAAATTGACTACTTGTCGGCGATTGAAGAAGGCAAGTACGTGATTGCCCAGGCCAATGCAGCCTTAGACAAGGACGGCAAACTGTCTGGCGATTTGGTATCAGCCCGTGAAAAAGGCGAATCCATCTTGGTCGGTGCCGAACGAGTCCAGTACATGGATGTGTCTCCCGCACAGATCGTTTCTGTGGCGGCCTCGCTCGTGCCCTTCTTGGAACACGATGATGCAAACCGTGCCTTGATGGGTGCCAATATGTCGCGCCAAGCCGTGCCAGTATTGCGCCCAGAAAAACCCCTGGTCGGTACCGGCATTGAACGGGTGGCCGCAGTGGACTCCGGCACGGTGGTGACCGCCACCCGCGGCGGCTTGGTAGACTATGTAGATGCAACCCGTATCGTGATCCGCGTCAACGACGCAGAAGCGGCCGCTGGGGAAGTCGGTGTGGACATCTACAACCTGATCAAGTACCAGCGATCCAACCAAAACACCAACATTCACCAACGTCCTATCGTCAAAAAGGGCGATCGCTTGGCCAAAGGGGATGTGATTGCCGACGGTGCTTCCACCGACTTTGGTGAAATTGCGATTGGCCAGAACATGCTCATCGCCTTCATGCCATGGAATGGCTACAACTTCGAAGATTCGATTTTGATCTCCGAACGCGTAGTGGCGGATGACCGCTACACCTCGATCCATATCGAGGAGTTGGTGGTGATGGCCCGTGATACGAAGCTGGGTGCCGAAGAAATTACCCGCGATATTCCGAATCTGAGCGAGCAGCAGCTGAACCGCCTCGACGAGTCGGGCATCATCTACGTGGGTGCAGAAGTGCAACCCGGCGACACGCTGGTTGGCAAGGTCACACCCAAGGGTGAAACCACTTTGACGCCAGAAGAGAAACTGCTACGGGCCATCTTCGGTGAAAAAGCCAGCGATGTAAAAGACACGTCGCTGCGTGTGGACCAGGGCTCGCAAGGCACTGTGATTGACGTGCAGGTGTTCACCCGCGAAGGTATCGTACGCGACAAGCGTGCTCAGCAGATCATTGACGACGAGCTCAAACGCTTCCGCCTTGACTTGAATGACCAATTGCGGATTGTGGAAGCCGATGCGTTTGACCGTATCGAAAAGTTGTTAACTGGCAAGGTTGCCAATGGTGGCCCTCAAAAGCTGGCCAAGGGCACCAAACTTGACAAGACGTACCTGTCTTCTGTGGAGAAATTCCACTGGTTTGACATCCGTCCTGCCGATGATGACGTTGCCACACAACTGGAATCCATCAAAAACTCGTTGGAACAGACACGCCACAGCTTCGACCTGGCTTTTGAAGAAAAGCGCAAGAAGCTGACCCAAGGCGATGAGTTGCCAGCGGGCGTGCTGAAGATGGTCAAGGTTTACTTGGCCGTCAAACGCCGCTTGCAGCCTGGTGACAAGATGGCGGGTCGCCACGGTAACAAGGGCGTGGTATCCAAGATCGTTCCAGTCGAAGACATGCCTTACATGGCTGACGGCACACCATGCGACATTTGCCTGAACCCTCTGGGCGTGCCTTCGCGGATGAACGTGGGCCAGGTGCTGGAAGTTCACCTGGGATGGGCAGCCAAGGGTATCGGCCAACGTATTGGTGACATGCTGCAAGCCGAAGCCAAAGTGGCCGAAGTCCGCAGCTTCATGGATTCGTTCTACAACGGCTCGGGCCGCAAGGAAGATCTGAGCCAGCTCAGCGATGATGAAGTGTTCAACATGGCGGCCAATATGGCCCAAGGGGTTACTTTTGCAACGCCTGTGTTTGACGGCGCTTCGGAAGAAGAAATCCGGGGCATGCTCCAATTGGCCTATCCAGAGAACATCGCAAAACACAAGGGATTGAACGCAACGCGTACCCAAGCCCATTTGTTTGACGGCCGTTCAGGTGAGCCGTTTGAGCGTCCAACGACGATTGGCTATATGCACTTCTTGAAGTTACACCATTTGGTGGACGACAAAATGCATGCCCGCTCTACCGGTCCTTACAGCTTGGTCACCCAGCAACCCCTGGGCGGTAAAGCACAGTTCGGTGGGCAGCGTTTCGGTGAAATGGAAGTGTGGGCGCTCGAAGCGTACGGCGCGTCGTACACGCTGCAAGAAATGCTCACGGTCAAATCAGATGACGTGGTGGGGCGTACCAAGGTGTACGAAAGCATTGTCAAGGGTGAGCACGCTATCGAAGCGGGCATGCCCGAATCGTTCAACGTGCTGGTCAAGGAAATCCGTTCCTTGGGCCTGGACATCGAGCTCGAGCGTAGCTAATTGCGGACAAGAAAAGGATTTAACACATGAAATCATTACTCGACCTGTTCAAGCAGTTCACGCCCGATTCGCATTTCGATGCGATTCGGATCGGCATGGCCTCCCCCGAAAAAATTCGGTCGTGGTCTTTCGGCGAAGTGAAAAAGCCCGAAACCATCAACTACCGCACCTTCAAGCCTGAGCGTGATGGTCTGTTTTGCGCCAAGATTTTTGGCCCCATCAAAGACTACGAATGCCTGTGCGGCAAGTACAAGCGCCTGAAACACCGCGGCGTGATCTGCGAAAAGTGCGGCGTGGAAGTCACGCAGACCAAAGTACGCCGCGAACGCATGGGTCACATCGATCTGGCCGCGCCTTGCGCCCACATCTGGTTCCTGAAGTCGCTGCCATCGCGTCTGGGCTTGGTGCTCGACATGACGCTGCGCGACATCGAACGCGTGCTGTACTTTGAAGCCTATGTCGTCACGGACCCAGGCATGACCCCGCTGAAAAAATTCGCGATCATGTCGGAAGACGACTTTGATGCCAAGACCAAAGAGTACGGCGACGAGTTCGTGGCCAAGATGGGCGCGGAAGGTATCAAAGACCTGCTGGAAGCCATAGAAATCGATGCGTCAATTGAGCGTCTACGTGGCGACTTGACCGGCTCCGAAGTCAAAATCAAAAAGAACTCCAAGCGCCTTAAGCTATTGGAAGCGTTCAAGAAATCCGGCATCAAGCCTGAATGGATGGTGTTGAACGTGCTGCCCGTGCTGCCGCCGGACCTGCGTCCGCTGGTACCGCTGGACGGCGGTCGTTTTGCCACGTCGGATTTGAACGACTTGTACCGCCGCGTTATCAACCGGAATAGCCGTCTGCGCCGTTTGCTGGAATTGAAGGCCCCGGAAATCATCGCCCGTAACGAAAAACGCATGCTGCAAGAAGCGGTTGATTCGCTGCTGGACAACGGCCGCCGCGGTAAAGCCATGACCGGTGCCAACAAGCGTGCACTCAAGTCTTTGGCCGACATGATCAAGGGCAAGAGCGGTCGTTTCCGCCAGAATTTGCTGGGCAAGCGCGTCGACTACTCTGGCCGTTCGGTCATTGTGGTGGGCCCGACCCTCAAGCTGCACCAGTGCGGCCTGCCCAAACTGATGGCATTGGAGCTGTTCAAGCCTTTCATCTTCTCGCGCCTGGAAGCCATGGGCATCGCGACCACCATCAAGGCGGCGAAGAAAGAAGTTGAATCCGGTACGCCCGTCGTGTGGGACATCCTAGAAGAGGTCATCAAAGAACACCCAGTGATGCTGAACCGTGCACCTACGCTGCACCGTTTGGGCATTCAGGCGTTTGAGCCCATCCTGATTGAAGGCAAGGCCATCCAGTTACACCCACTCGTCTGCTCGGCCTTCAACGCCGACTTTGACGGTGACCAAATGGCGGTACACGTACCCCTGTCGGTCGAAGCACAGATGGAAGCCCGCACCTTGATGCTGGCCTCGAACAACATTTTGTTCCCTGCCAATGGCGAACCTTCGATCGTGCCGTCGCAAGACGTGGTGCTGGGTCTTTACTACACGACTCGCGACCGCGTAAACGGCAAGGGCGAGGGTCTGATCTTCTCTGACACTGGCGAAGTACAGCGTGCATTTGACGCGGGTGAGGTCGAACTGACCGCCCGCATCAACGTCCGCTTGACCGAGTACACCAAAGACAAAGACACGGGTGAATTTGTACCATCGACCAAGCTGTGGGAAACCACTGCGGGCCGTGCGCTGCTGTCGGAAATTTTGCCCAAGGGCCTGCCCTTCTCCAACATCAACAAAGCGTTGAAGAAGAAGGAAATTTCCAAGCTGATCAACGTGTCGTTCCGCAAGTGCGGATTGAAAGAAACCGTGGTGTTTGCCGACAAGCTGCTGCAAAACGGCTTCCGTTTGGCGACCAAAGCCGGTATATCGATCTGTATCGACGACATGCTGGTGCCGCAGGAAAAGCACGGCATCATCGCCCGCGCTGAAAAGGAAGTCAAAGAAATCGGCAACCAGTATGTTTCCGGTCTGGTGACTTCTGGCGAACGCTACAACAAGGTGGTGGACATCTGGGGTAAGGCTGGCGACGAAGTCTCCAAGGTCATGATGGCCCAGCTCTCGAAAGAGAAGACCATTGACCGCCATGGCAAGGAAGTCGAGCAAGAGTCGTTCAACTCCATCTACATGATGGCCGACTCCGGTGCGCGCGGTTCTGCAGCACAGATTCGCCAGGTGGCGGGTATGCGGGGTTTGATGGCCAAGCCGGACGGCTCGATCATCGAAACACCAATTACCGCCAACTTCCGCGAAGGTCTGAACGTGTTGGAGTACTTCATTTCCACCCACGGTGCCCGTAAGGGTCTCGCGGATACGGCATTGAAGACGGCTAACTCGGGCTACCTGACCCGCCGTCTGGTCGACGTAACGCAAGACTTGGTCGTGACCGAGCAAGACTGCGGCACTGCCAATGGGTATTTGATGCGCGCCATCGTCGAAGGCGGTGAAGTCATCGAATCGCTGCGCGACCGCATTCTGGGTCGTACCGCAGCCGAAGATGTGCTGCACCCCGAAGACCGCTCGGTGCTGGCTACGGCCGGTGCCATGCTGGACGAAGATGCCATCGACATCCTGGAAGTTGCAGGCGTGGACGAAGTCAAAGTGCGTACGGCACTGACCTGCGCTACCCGCTTCGGCATCTGTGCCAAGTGCTATGGCCGCGATCTGGGCCGCGGTGGTTTGATCAACGGTGGCGAGGCTGTGGGTGTGATTGCAGCGCAGTCCATCGGTGAGCCAGGTACCCAGCTGACCATGCGGACCTTCCACATCGGTGGCGCGGCATCCCGTGCCGCTATCGCCTCCAGCGTAGAAGCCAAGTCCAACGGCACGATTGGCTTCAACGCGACGATGCGCTATGTGTCCAACAGCAAAAACGAGCTGGTCGTGATTGCACGTTCGGGTGAAATCGTCATCACCGAGCATGGACGCGAACGTGAACGCCACAAGGTGCCTTACGGTGCAATCTTGTCGGTTACGGCCGACCAGGTGGTCAAGGCCGGTACGATCCTGGCTAATTGGGATCCGTTGACCCGTCCCATCATTACCGAGTTTGCAGGTATGAGCAAATTCGAGAATGTGGAAGAAGGCCTGACGGTGGCCAAGCAGCTCGACGAGGTCACTGGCCTGTCGACGCTGGTCGTGATTGACCCGAAACGCCGCGGTTCTGCCAAGGTGGTGCGCCCGCAGGTCAAGTTGATCGATGCCAATGGTGGCGAGGTGAAGATCCCGGGCACAGACCACTCCGTGACGATCGGCTTCCCGATCGGATCGCTGATCCAGGTGCGCGACGGACAGGACGTGGGTCCTGGCGAAGTGCTGGCCCGTATCCCGATCGAAGGCCAGAAGACCCGCGACATTACCGGTGGTCTGCC
>JBDTJK010000433.1:0-7105 GCA_039935875.1 Casimicrobiaceae bacterium | reverse complement strand
CCGCGCACGCGGCCGGTGCCGTCGAAGTCCGGCGCCATGCGCCCGTGCATCCAGCGCCGCTCGCCGGAAGGGGTCTTCGCAATGCGTTCGTATTCGACGTTTTCGCCCGCCTGCGCGCGCTTCAGGATCGGCCGCAGGAAGCCGGCGACATTCTGCGGCAGCACGTCACCCGGCGTGTTGCCGAGGATCTCGTGCTGCGGGCGCAATGCCCAGTTGGCGAATGCCTGGTTGACGAACGTGTAGCGCAGGCCGCGATCGAGATACGCGATCGGGCCGGGAATATTGTCGGCGAACAGCTTCAGCTGCGATTGCTGCGACTTCAGCGCGTCACGCACGCGAACGTCGTCCTCGATGTCGTTCATTACCAGGAATACGCCGCCGACGCGTCCGCCCATCTCGCGATCGGGGAACAACGTGATGCGCACCCAGCGCAGCTCGCCGTCCGACTTGCGGTCGCGGCGTTCGTACGACACCTGGGCACCGACCAGCGCGCGATCGATGTAACCCTGCATTTCGGCCAGCGCATCGGCGGGAAGGAAATCGCGCAGCGCATGGCCCAGCAGGTCGTCCGCGGCGATGCCGATCCAGTCGGCGAACGGCTTGTTGGCGAAGCGCAGCTTCTGCTGGCGGTCGAAATACAGGATAGGCAGGCCGACACTGTCGGTCACCAGGCGCAGGCGATGCTCGCGCTGCCCTGCCTCGAGCTCGAGCCGCTTCAGCTGGTCGACGTCGCTGTACGTGCAAAGGTAGCCCCGCACGATGCCGTTCGGACTGCGATCGGGGTAGTAGTCGACGCGGATCCAGATGCCCTTGCGCACCGTGGAAAAGAGCTGGCGCTCGTAGCTGGTGCGCTCGCCTGACAATGCAGCTTCCACATACGCGTGATACAGCTGGTACAGGTCGCGCCCCAGCACTTCGATTACTTCGTGGCCGACCACCTCGTCGACGCGCTTGCCGAGCCATTCAGCGAACGACTTGTTGACAAAACGATAGCGCTGCTCGCGATCGATGTAGGCAAGGGGCACGCCGAGCGCGTTCAGCTTGCGCTGCGATAGCGCGGATAGCGCGTCGAAGTTGAGCACCTCGCCGACCGTTTGCACGGTGGCCGAATCAAGGCGGGTCAGGACGCGGGGCCGGGACATGTCATCAGGGTAATGCGTGTTCCGTTATACGGGATTGCCCTGGCCCATGCGCTACTGGAAAGGCCCCCGGGGCATCACGCGTTCGCGGAAACGGCCGGTTACCCCGGGAAGCTAAAGCCGGTGCGCCTATGAAGCAAGGATCGGGCCCGGTCACGCCCACCCGTGACAAGCCACGCAAGCCCATGGCGTCCCGCTATATTCGACTGATCGTCGCCAAAGCTTCCACGGCGCTTACCAATGCCGTCACCCCCTGCCGGAAAACGTCGAATGGGAGCCCGAACGGCGCGCACCACGCCACGCGCCGGTCGTCTCCATCGAGGAACGCACGCCGCCACCAGATCCCTGTGAGCGACACCTGGCACGCATTTGCATGCGCTATAGCTCGCAATCGGCCGTGGCGGTCAGACACGCGTTGCGCGCGTCGCTGCGGGGATCGATCGCATGCGCGTTGATCGTCGGCCAGGCACCTGCATCGGCGATCCTGGTCTGCGCGTCGATTCAGTGCATAACCGTGACTGCGCGACGGACCCATTTGCGCCATAGCGGATGCGGGTGTGCCGATTCGCAATGTCGGTGATTGGCTGGCACGCGCTCGGGACGCGTCGCACATGGCAATCGTCGAATGTCCTACCTGCAGGTCAACCCGCCCCGCCGCTGGTCCGTTAGACTCGCTGACACATGCTGTTGTCCGTTTCGATCATCCACCGGTTACTCGCAATGCTCAACGTTAGTCGTACTTCGCACATCCGGCTGCCACTGATTTCGCTGTGCCTCATCGCGTGCGCATTTGCCACCGCGGCATTTGCCCAATCGATCACGTTCTTCGAACGCGAGGGCTTCGGAGGGCGGCAGCTTGCGTCGGACCAGTGGATACCGGATTTCGATGCGCTCGGCATGAACGACGCTGCAAACTCGGTGATCGTGCGCGAAGGGCAGTGGGAAATTTGCACCGACGCCAATTTCCAGGGTCGTTGCGCGACACTCGTTCCTGGTGAGTATTCGAGTCTGGGCGTGCTGGGGATGAGCAATTCGATCTCGTCTGCGCGCAGGCTCGATGCGCCACGCAACGGCGTGATTCCCGCGCCGCGGCTAGCGCCGCCGCCCGGCGCGTATTCGCCGCCCCCGCAGTACCCGCCACCGCCGCGCGGCGATCCGACGGTCCAATACGCGCCGCCGCCCGCCTACGATCCTCAGCCGTACCAGCCGCCGCGCTATGTGCCGCCGCGCCCGCCCCATCCTGGCAACCAGCAGTCACCCGTCGTGCTCTACGACGAATACGACTTTGGCGGCAGCAGCACGGCCATCAGTTCGCGCGTCGACAACCTCGACATCACGCAATGGAACGATCGCGCCGTGTCAATGGTGATCAGCGAAGGCAACTGGGAGCTGTGCACCGACGCCTACTATCGCGGCGCGTGCAACGTGTTCGGACCGGGCAGCTACCGCGATCTCGGCAACGCAATGGTGCGCCAGCTCAGCTCGATACGGCCCGCGGGCGAGCGTGACCGTTATCCACCCGGTCCGGGGGCCTACGTGCCACCCGCAGCGCCGGTGCATGCGCCTCCGCGAGTACCGCGCGCGATTCTGTATTCCGATCACGATTTCGGCGGTCGCAATGTCGTCATTGACGGCGACTTGCCCAACCTCGATGGCAGCGGCTTCAATGACCGGGCGGCGTCGATTCGCATCGAAGGCGGCTTCTGGCAATTCTGCACCGACGCTGGCTACCGCGGTGATTGCCGCTCGTTCGGCCCCGGCGAATATGCCAATCTGCCTGACGGATTTGAAGGACGCATTTCATCGGTGAGGCGCGTCGCCGCGCCCCGCTGACCAGCTCATCCCAATCAATCCGTTGGACGAAGGAGAACGAACATGGCGCTTCGATGGCAACATTTTGCGGGTTTCGCATTTGCAGCGGTGACCACGGGCGCGATGGCACAGGCCGTCACTTTCTATCAGAACGACGGTTTTCGCGGGCGCAGCTTCGGGCAGGATCGCCCGATCGCCAATTTCCAGCGCTTCGGTTTCAATGACCAGGCGTCATCGGTGGTGATCCGCCGCGGCGAGTGGGAAATCTGCACCGATGCGCGATTCGCCGGACGTTGTGTCACGTTGCGGCCCGGTTCCTATCCGAACCTTGCCGCGATGGGACTCAACAACCGCGTTTCCTCGGCGCGACCGGTTGCTGGCGGCGGCATGCGGCCACCGCCGCCGCGCCCGCGGTACGAGCCGCCTTACAACCCGCCGAGCGGGTCCGGTGGTTCGAGTCCGGTCGTGCTGTTCGATGCGTCCGGGCTTAACGGCGCACGTTTTCGCGTGACCGGCAGCATTCCCAATCTCGATCGCACCGAGTGGAACGACCGCGCGCGGTCGATGATCATTCGCGAGGGTCGCTGGCAGCTCTGCACCGATGCGAATTTTGGCGGCAACTGCCAGATCTTCGGCCCAGGTCGCTATGACAATATCGGCAACCAGACCGGCGGCGCAAGCTCGATTCGCCGCGTTCGCTAGCTGCGGTGGCGAAGGTCGATGACATTGCGGGACTGCGGCGAATACTTGCGCAGTCTCGCACGATCGCCGTCGTCGGGCTCTCCGCAAACTGGTACCGGCCGAGCTATTTCGCGGCGAAGTACATGCAGGGCCACGGGTACCGGATCATTCCCGTCAACCCCAACTACAGCGAGGTGCTTGGCGAGCGGTGCTACGGGAGTGTCGATGCCATTCCGCACGCGGTCGACATCGTCGACTGCTTTCGGCGTGCCGACGAGATGCCCACACTTGCGCGCGAGGCGGTGGCCAAGGGCGCCAAGGTATTGTGGATGCAACTCGGGATCCACAACGACGTGGCGGCCGACATCGCCGATTCGGCTGGACTTGACGTGGTCGCCAATCGCTGCGTAAAGATCGAGCACGCGCGCATTCTCGGCGGACTCAACTGGGCTGGCGTCAACACGGGAGTGATTTCGGCGCAGCGGCCGCACATGCACTGACGATATACGGCAAAATGCGCGGGTTCCCCGATCCGGGACTGCGCAATGAGCGACCACCACTACGCCTTCGATACCCTTTGCCTGCACGCCGGCCAGATTCCCGACGCTGCGACAGGCGCGCGGGCGCTGCCGATCTACCAGACGACGTCGTTTGTGTTCGACAGCGCCGACCATGCCGCTTCGCTGTTCAACCTGCAGACGTTCGGCAACGTCTATTCGCGCATCTCCAATCCAACGGTCGCAGCGCTCGAGGAGCGGATTGCCGCGCTCGAAGGCGGACGCGCGGCACTGGCCACCGCAACCGGCATGGCTGCGCAGATGGTGGCGCTGCTGACCCTGGCGCGTGCCGGCGATCACCTGGTCGCTTCGAAGACGCTGTACGGTGGAACCTATTCGCAACTCGCGGTGACATTCGAGCAGCTTGGCATCGCCTCCACGTTCGTCGATGGCGGCGATCCGCAACAGTTCGCTGCCGCGATCCGTCCCAACACCAAGGCGCTGTACACCGAAACGATCGGCAACCCGCAGCTTGACGTCGCCGATATCGCCACGATCGCCGACATCGCGCATGCCGCGGGCCTGCCGCTGGTGGTCGACAACACGCTGGCGTCGCCGTATCTGTGCCGCCCGTTCGAGCACGGTGCCGACATCATCGTGCATTCGGTCACCAAATACCTCGGCGGACATGGCACGACCATGGGTGGCGCCGTCGTCGAATCGGGAAAATTTCCGTGGGACAACGGCAAGTTCCCGCAGATGACCGAACCTTCACGCGGCTATCATGGGGTGCGCTTCTTCGAGACGTTCGGGGATTTCGGGTTCACGATGAAGGCGCGTATGGAAACGATGCGCACGCTGGGACCAACGTTGTCACCGATGTCGGCGTTCCTGCTATTGCAGGGCATCGAGACGCTACATTTGCGGATGCCACGCCACTGCGAGTCGACGCTGGCCGTGGCAAAGCATCTCGCCGCGCACCCGCAGGTCGCGTGGGTCAATTATCCGGACCTGCCGGACAATCGATTTCATGCGCTGGCGCGGCGCTATCTGCCGCGCGGCTCGGGTGGCATCCTGACATTCGGCATCGACGGTGGCGCCAAGGCCGGCGAGCATTTCATCGAATCGGTGCAGTTTCTTTCGCATCTCGCCAATATCGGTGATGCCAAGTCGCTGGTGATCCATCCGGCATCGACGACGCACCGGCAATTGAGTGACGACGAGCAGCGCGCGGCCGGCGTGCTGCCGGAAATGATCCGGCTGTCGATCGGTCTCGAAGCGCTCGACGACATCCTGTGGGACATCGACCAGGCATTGGAGAAGGCAAAAGCATGATTCGATATTCGGGAATTCCGTGGCCGTGGGCAGGCTTCATCGTCGCCCTCGCGTTGCTGCTGCAACAACTCGCGCTGCATGGCGCCGCACCCGCATCGACGATGGTCGGCGCGTTCGTGCAAGTGGGCGTAGTCGGATTGCTGGTCGCCACGCTGGCACTGATCATTCTGCCGCCGCGGCGCGTCGCCTACCTGCTGGGCTTCCTCGTCTGCGCCGCATTGATGGGCTGGGCACTGTGGCTGCAGTTCGGGATGGGATTGGAACCGTGTCCGCTGTGCATGTTCCAGCGCGTGGCCGTGTGTGCGGTCGGACTCGTGTTCCTGGCGGCGTTCATCCATAACCCGCGTTCCGGCGGCGCGGCGGCCTATGCTTTTTTCACACTCGTGTTTGCGGGCGCCGGCGCGGCGCTTGCCGCACGCCAGGTGTGGCTGCAGGCGCTGCCAAAGGACCAGGTGCCGTCGTGCGGCATGGGCATTTCCTACATGCTCGACTCGCTTCCGTTGACCGACGTGATCATGAAGACGCTGGCCGGCAGCGGCGAATGTGCGGAAAAAGGCTGGGTGTTCCTCGACCTGTCGATCGCCGGCTGGTCGCTGGTGTTTTTCGTGGCGATGATCGTCGCGGCATTCGCGCTGATCCGCCGCGATTGACCGCGCGCATCGGTGCCATCATCCCATCCGATGAACTCTCCCGTGATTCCTGCTTGGATCGGCTCCGTCATTCCCGCGTAGATCGGCTCCCTCTTTCCCGTGAATGACGATCGGGTTACCGCGGCGCCATGCGGATCGCGCCGTCGAGGCGGATCACTTCCCCGTTGAGCATCGCGTTTTCGACGATCGCGCGCACCAGCGCCGCGAACTCGGCCGCCCTTCCAAGGCGCGGCGGAAACGGCACCATCCGTCCCAGCGAATCGCGTACGTCCTGCGTCAGGCTCGCGAGCATCGGCGTCTCGAAAATGCCGGGCGCGATCGTCATCACGCGAATTCCGCTGCGCGCGAGTTCGCGCGCAATCGGCAGCGTCATCCCCACCACCGCGGCCTTCGATGCACTGTATGCGGCCTGTCCGATCTGTCCGTCGAACGCCGCCACCGACGCGGTGTTGATGATCACGCCGCGCTCGCCATCGGCATTGGGCGCGCCGTTCGCCATCGCCGCGGCGGCCAGCCGCAAGACGTTGAACGTGCCGATCAGGTTGATGTCGATCACACGCCTGAATCCCTGCAGTGAATGCGGGCCATCCTTGCCGACGACCTTCTCACCATGCACGATGCCTGCGCAATTGACGAGACCATGCAACGCCCCGAAATCGTGCGTCGCCGTCGCAATCGCAGCCGCGGCACTCGCCTCATCGGTGACATCGGTGCGCGCGAAGCGCGCTGCGGCACCAAGCTCGCGCGCGAGCGCTGCTCCGTTCGCTTCGTCGACATCGGCAATGACCACGTTCGCGCCCGCCGCCGCCAGCATACGTGCAGTGCCTGCGCCGAGCCCGGACGCGCCGCCGGTGACGACGAATGTGCGTCCGGCGACCTGCATCGTCAGTCCCGCGTCGCCTTGACCGCGGACATCGCGGTACCGATGATGCTCGCGACATCGGCGACATTCGACGGCAGGATCAGCGTGTTATTGGTGCGCGCAAGATTG
>JBDTJK010000432.1:0-5912 GCA_039935875.1 Casimicrobiaceae bacterium | reverse complement strand
GAACCAGTGACCCCTGCCGTGTGAAGGCAGTGCTCTACCGCTGAGCTAACCGCCCCGCGAACCCAGACAGGAGCCTGAATTTAACCACAACGCCCCCCGCAGCGGCAATCGAAATCCCGGGCGAATGCCCATGTACGACCAGCACCAATGCGGTGCGTGAATTTGCACCAGAATGGGTCAAGAACCAGTATCCGCGTCACATTTACCAATTTTAACTCTATAAATCAATCGCTTGATCTCTGGAAAGGATGAAGCTGAGCGCGCCTTCCATCGCGTCGGTCTCACCTTCGCGCTCTACGGCGAGGACGAGGGTACCGAGCGGCTGATTCCATTCGACATCGTGCCGCGGATCATTCCTGGGGACGAATGGGAGATGCTCGAAGGCGGTTTGCTGTCGCGCGTTGCAGCGCTCAACGCATTTCGCGCCGACATCTACGGCACGCAGCGCATCCTCGATCGCCGCATGGATCGCAGGATTTCGCGCGACGCTGGTGCCGCATAAGCCGACGATCGTGCTGCGCGAGCTGGGGATCGTGACGCTCTTCGTTTCCGGATACGTTGTCGAACTCGCCAACGTGGCCGGCACGCGCGACGCCGGCAGCCTGCATGCCTGGGCCGAGGCGTTCGTGCCGGGAGCCGGATGGATCGGACTCGACCCAACTTCCGGAGTGCTCGCCGGCAGAGGACATGTTTCGCTCGCCTTCGCCGCCGTGCCGCTGGACGCCGCGCCGGTGACCGGCACGATGGGCGTATGCGACGTGGTATTCACGGCCGGTATCGAAGTGCATGGCGGCGACGACGCCCGCGACGATCCCGTTGCGCGCCATGCTCGCATTAACCCTGCCGCGCTCCGGTAAAATCACTGATCGTCCCTACGAAAGTTACAACGGTGTCGGTACGCACGCGCTTCGCTCCCAGTCCCACGGGCTTCATGCACCTCGGCAACATCCGCTCGGCGTTGTTTCCATGGGCGTTCGCGCGCGGGCACGACGGCGCGTTCATCCTGCGCATTGAAGACACCGACACCGAGCGCTCGACGCCGGAGGCCGCGGCCGCCATCGTCGATTCAATGGCGTGGCTGGGTCTCGAATACGACGAGGGTCCCTATTACCAGATGCAGCGGATGGACCGCTATCGCGAAGTGATCGCCGACATGCTGGCGCGCGGTCTCGCCTACCACTGCTACACGACGTCGTTCGAGCTCGATGCGCTGCGGATCGCACAGATGGAGGCGGGACTCAAGCCACGCTACGACGGGCGCTGGCGGCCGCAGAACGTGGCCGGCAAGGCGCCGCCGGACGGGGTGCCGCCGGTGGTCCGATTCCGCAACCCGGATGCGGGCGAAGTGTGCTGGGACGACGCGGCGAAAGGTCCCATCGCGATTGCCAACGCCGAGCTTGACGACCTCATCATCGCGCGCGCCGACGGCACGCCGACGTACAACTTCTGCGTCGTCGTCGACGACCTCGACATGGGCATCACGCATGTGATCCGCGGCGACGATCACGTCAACAACACGCCACGGCAGATCAACATGATGCGTGCGCTGGGAGCGACGCCGCCGGTGTTCGCGCACCTGCCCACCGTACTTACGCCGGAAGGCGACAAGCTGTCCAAGCGGCACGGCGCACGCGGCCTGCTGCAATATCGCGACGACGGCTACCTGCCTGAGGCAATCGTCAACTACCTGGCACGGCTGGGGTGGTCACATGGCGACGACGAGGTATTCGGCATCGCGCAGTTCGTCGAGTGGTTCGACCTGACAGGATTGCATTCGGCGCCAGCGCGTTTCGATCCGGAAAAACTCAAGTGGATCAACCACGAGCACATCAAGCTGCTTGCCGTCGATGACCTGGCCACGCGGTTGGCGCCGTTCCTGCGAGCGCTTGATTTCGACGTCGACGGTGGTCCGGCACTTGGCGGGATCGCCGCGCTGCTGCGCGAGCGTGCGCCGACACTGGTCGAGATGGCGGAGGCGGCGCGCTATTTCTACGTCGCGCCGGAGGTGGCGGCAGCACGCAACGGCGCTGCGCTGACGCCGCAAAGCCAGGCCGCGCTGGCAAATATCGCTACCGCATTTGCCGCGAACGAGTGGTCGCGCGAAAGCATCGGCGCGGTGATCAAGGCGACGGCAACCAGGCATGCACTTAAGGCAGGGCAAGTGATGATGCCGCTGCGCTGGCTGGTCACCGGCATGTCGCACACGCCTGCGATCGACGCGGTGTTGCTCGTGCTGGGTCGCGACGAGACCTATCGCCGCCTGACGGTGGGACTCGCACAATAGCGGATACCCGAAGCATTGCGCATGTGCGGCGACTGCCGACCCACGCGTGCGGCATCGCCCTACAGCGGGCATCCCATCGGCACGCGAACGACCAACGTCGCGTCCTCGCGCTGGAATCGTCGACACCATTCCCCTATAATGTGAATTTCCTGGATGGGTTAAGCCCATGCCCAAATTCGTCTTCGTGACTGGCGGCGTCGTTTCCTCGCTGGGGAAGGGCATCGCTGCCGCGTCGCTGTCAGCCATCCTCGCTTCCCGCGGCATCCGCGTCACCAATCTCAAGCTCGATCCGTACATCAATGTCGACCCCGGCACGATGTCGCCTTTCCAGCACGGCGAGGTGTTTGTCACCGAGGATGGCGCCGAGACCGATCTCGACCTCGGCCACTATGAGCGTTTCACCGACGTCAAGATGGCGAAACGCAACAACTTCACCACGGGCCAGATCTACGAGAGCGTGATCCGCAAGGAGCGCCGTGGCGATTACCTCGGCGGCACCGTGCAGGTGATCCCGCATATCACCGACGAGATCAAGTCCTGGATCCTGGCCGGCGCTGGTGAAGCCGAAGTCGCGGTAGTCGAGGTGGGCGGGACTGTCGGCGACATCGAGTCCCTGCCGTTCCTCGAAGCAATCCGCCAGCTCGGCATCAACCTTGGGCGCGACAACGTCTGCTATGTCCACCTGACGCTGGTGCCGTTCATTCCGACCGCCGGCGAAATGAAGACCAAGCCGACGCAGCATTCGGTCAAGGAACTGCGCGAGATCGGCATCCAGCCGGACGTGGTGCTGTGCCGTGCCGACCGCCCGGTGCCGGAAAGCGACCGGCGCAAGATTGCGCTGTTCACCAACGTCGATTTCGATGCGGTGATCTCCGGACTGGACAAGGACTCGATCTACAAAATTCCATCGGCGCTGCATCGCGAGGGACTGGACGACATCGTGTGCCGCAAACTGGCTCTGTCGCCGCCACCGGCCGACCTTTCCGTGTGGGACAGGCTCATCGCTGCGCTCGAGCACCCACAGCATGAAGTCGACATTGCGATGGTCGGCAAGTACGTCGACCTGACCGAATCCTACAAGTCGCTGTCCGAAGCGCTGGTCCACGCAGGCATTCACACGCAGTCGAAGGTGCGGATCCATTACGTCGATTCGGAGACCATCGAGCGCGACGGCGTCGACATGCTGCGCGAGATGGACGCGATCCTCGTCCCCGGCGGCTTCGGCAAGCGCGGGGTCGAGGGCAAGATCGCAGCCATCCGCTATGCGCGCGAAAACGACATTCCCTATCTCGGCATATGCCTCGGCATGCAGCTCGCGGTAATCGAATATGCGCGTGCGAAGGCGGGGCTCGCCAGCGCCAACAGCACCGAATTCGACGCCGCAACGCCGCACCCGGTCGTCGCGCTGATCACCGAATGGCAGGATCACGACGGCACGATCAAGACACGCGACGCGAATTCCGACCTCGGCGGCACGATGCGCCTCGGCGCACAGCCCTGCGAAGTGTTTCAGGGCACGCTGGCTCACCGTATCTACGCAACGACCGTCGTCTCCGAGCGACATCGGCATCGCTACGAAGTCAACAATCATTACCTGCCGCGGATCGAGGCGGCGGGCCTCGTCGTCAGCGCACTCGCGAAGAGCGATGCCGGCGGCGACCTGTGCGAAATGATCGAGATTCCGGATCATCGCTGGTTCTTCGGTTGCCAGTTCCACCCCGAATTCACCTCCAACCCGCGTCGCGGCCATCCGCTGTTCGTCAGTTTCGTGCGCGCGGCACTCGACGCGCGCCGGGCCCGCGCCAGCGATTCGCACACGCTGGCCCACGAGTTGGTGGCATCGATTTGAGGCCCGCATGAGACTGTGCGGATTCGATGTCGGCATCGAACGGCCTCTGTTCCTGATCGCCGGCCCGTGCGTGGTCGAGTCGATGCAACTCCAACTCGACACGGCGGGCACGCTGAAGGAGATCTGCGCCGCATTGCGCGTGCCGTTCATCTTCAAGTCGTCTTACGACAAGGCCAATCGCAGTTCGCACACGAGCTTTCGTGGCCCCGGCATGGACGAAGGACTGCACGTGCTTGCCGAAGTGAAGCGTCAGATCGGCGTGCCGGTGCTGACGGACGTGCATACGATCGCGGAGGTGCCGGTCGTCGCCGAGGTCGTCGATGTGCTGCAGACGCCCGCGTTTTTGTGTCGCCAGACCGACTTCATCCAGGCCGTTGCGCAAAGCGGCTTGCCGGTCAACATCAAGAAGGGACAGTTCCTGGCCCCCGAGGACATGTTGCAGGTCGTCGGCAAGGCCAAGGCCGCGAGCGGCGCCGACAACATCATGGTGTGCGAGCGCGGCGCGTCGTTCGGCTATCACAACCTCGTATCCGACATGCGCGCGCTGGCGATCATGCGCGCGACGCAATGCCCGGTCGTGTTCGACGCGACGCATTCGGTGCAATTGCCCGGTGGCAAGGGCACGACATCCGACGGCCAGCGCGAATTCGTGCCGGTGCTCGCGCGCGCCGCGGTCGCCTCGGGTGTGGCGGGGGTATTCATGGAAACGCATCCGGATCCGTCGAAAGCACTGTCGGATGGGCCGAACGCATGGCCCCTCGGCATGATGCGCGAGCTGCTTGAGACACTGGTCGAGCTCGACCAGGCGGTCAAGCGGCGGCGCTTCCCCGAGGCAAGCCTGATGGGCCCGGCGTGACCTCGACCGACCTCGAGGCCGTCATTCCCGCGAAAGCGGGGCACTGGCATGATCCGCAACCGTCATATCCGCGAAAGCGGAAACCCAGTGGCGCTTGCGCGCAAGATGCTAGATTTCCGCTTTCGCGGCAATGACGGCCGATTGCACCGCTGCGTTCACGCCTTCGCTGGAACGACGGCCCATTTCGCCAGTGGGTTCCCGCTTTCACGCGAATGACGAACCATTCCGATAAACCGACAGACTGAAAAACATAACTCGAAAATGAGCGCCATCGTCGACGTCATCGCCCGCGAGATCCTGGATTCGCGCGGCAATCCCACCATCGAAGCCGATGTCGTGCTCGAGTCCGGCGTCTCCGGTCGTGCAGCGGTCCCGTCAGGCGCCTCCACCGGATCCAAGGAGGCGATCGAGCTGCGCGACGGTGATGCGGCGCGCTACATGGGCAAGGGCGTGCGCCGCGCCGTGGACAACGTCAACACCGAGATCTGCGAAGCGATTCTCGGCCTCGACGCCACCGAGCAGGGGTTGATCGACAAGACGATGATCGCGCTCGACGGCACGCCGAACAAGGGTCGGCTCGGCGCCAATGCGATGCTCGCCGTCTCGTGCGCCGTGGCCAAAGCAGCTGCCGAAGAGACCTCGCTTCCCTTGTACCGCTACATCGGCGGCGCCGGCCCGATGCAGCTTCCGGTGCCGCTGATGAACGTGATCAACGGCGGCGCGCACGCGAGCAACAAGCTCGACCTGCAGGAATTCATGATCGTGCCGATTGGCGCGCCGAGCTTCGGCGAAGCGCTGCGATATGGCGCCGAAGTGTTCCACACGCTGAAGAAGCTGCTGACCGAGCGCAAGCTGCCCACCACCGTCGGTGACGAAGGCGGCTTCGCACCGGATCTCGCCAGCAACGAGGCCGCGTTGCAACT
>JBDTJK010000431.1:0-4287 GCA_039935875.1 Casimicrobiaceae bacterium | reverse complement strand
CAATGCGATCTGATGCCCGCTTTTGATTCACCTCTAATTTCTGCTTATGAGTTTAATTTAAATGGAAAGAAAATAGTTTTCTATTCTTACAACACCGCTTATATGTCTGAGATAAAGGAGCAACCGGCCAAAATGTTTTTCTCTGTTAATCAATTGGAGGAACAAATTTTTAAAGTTAAAGCAGACCTCTTTATTAGTTTGTTTCATCATCCCTTTCACTGGCTTAATCCTATAAATAGGCGCGAATTCGCAACACATATACACAACACTTCTGATTTTTATTTGACTGGACACGAACATGAGTTTTCAAAATCTCAAATTGATGACCTTGATGAAAACACAGTTTACCACATTGAAGGTTCAGTGCTTCAAGACTCCGAAAACAATTTTGAGAGCGAATTCAATTTGATTTATTTCAACATTGATGCTGAAACATTCAAAATTGAACGCTACTTCTGGAATAATGATAAGTATCAAATTGTGAAGGCAAAAGAGGATTGGACAAATTACAAACGAGGCAAACTTAAACTGAAAACCAAATACAACATCAACATTGAGTTTATGAGGAAATTAGAAGATGTTGGGGGGAAGTTTAGGCACCCAAATAAGTCAGACATTAAACTTGATGATCTTTATATTTTTCCAGCGCTTCGTTTCTTTAATACAAAAGAAAGTTCAGAAGAGAATATTTCATTTTTACTTGAGAATGCTGAAAGTGTTATCAAGAATATGAAGGGCAATTCAAAAGTTTTATTTTTTGGCGCTGAGAATATTGGAAAAACTTCTTTAATGAGAATAGCTTTCAAAATTTTTTACCAAAGAGGATTTGTGCCTATTTTAATTGACGGAAAAAATATTAAAAATTCGGGGCTTGAAGAGTTCGAACGACTTGTTGAAAAATCATTCGTCGAACAATATGGTATAGACAGTATACAAGATTTTAAGCAGGAGAATATCAACAACATTTTCATTTTGATTGACGATTTAGATAAAATTCCCCTGAAGAATCAAAAGGCAAAAGGAAGATTTATCAAGGCAATTAATTTACATTACAGAAACATCGTGCTAGTCGGGAATGAATTAATTGCAGTTGAGGAAATAGTTGCAGATGAAGAAACCAAAGGGGATTTATTTTCCTCCTTTCAGCAATACGAAATTCTGGAATTCAATCATTCAATGAGAGCAAAACTCATTAGGCGATGGTATTCTTTGGGAAGAGAAGATTTTATCACAGACGAAGAAATTTACAAAAAGTGTGATAATGCATTCCGTTCTATTAGCGTTGCAATGGGACACAAAATTGTCCCCAACTATCCAATTTTTTTATTAATACTTCTGCAAGCTCTAGAAACCAGTAACCCTCACGATTTAAAAATTAGTTCATATGGCAACTATTATCAACTACTAATTTTAAAATCACTTACTGACAACATTCAAGACCAGTCAGACCTTAATATCTATCAGAGATATTGCGGTGAGTTGGCTCATTTTTTCTTTGAAAGGAAAACCACAATCATTTCGCGAAATGAGTTTTTAGATTTTCATAAAGATATTAGCCAGTTCAGCCGGTTTGACTTGCCAGTTTCAATGACACCTGATAAAGTGCTTGACACTTTATGCAAAGTTGGAGTATTAGAAAATTTTGGTGATACAATTGAATTCAAGTATCAATACACATACTATTATTTTGAAGCACAGTTTTTAGCGAGACACATTGCTAAAAAGGAAATCAAGGAAGTTATTTCAAAACTTTGTCAGCGACTTTACCGAACAGAGTTTGCAAATATTCTTATGTTTATTATTCATTTTAGTAGCGATGATTTTATTGTGAAGGAGTTAATTAAAAACGCAAAAGATATTTTCCACGAATTGAATCCTTGTAAGCTTGAAAATGATATTTCACACTTACATGAATTGGTCACAGAACTTCCAAAACTTTATTTGGAAAGTAAATCAGTTGATGAAGTTAGAGAAAGGGAGAATCAAAAGCAAGATGCCATTGAAGCAAAGAAATTAAGTGAGAACGAAGAAGCAAACAAGCCGTGGGATTTAGACGAAGATGTAAGTGTAATTGATGTTGTTTCAAAATTAAATTTGAGTTTTAAACTTACTGAAATTCTTGGACAAGTTTTAAAGAATAATCCAAGCGGTGAAATGAGTGGGCCCTTAAAACATGAAATGTTATTGGAAACTTACTTGATGGGTTTGCGCACATTGAATGTTTTCTTTTCGGTGCTGAATGAAAATACAGATTTTGTTTTGAATCAATTGAGAGAAATTATTTCCAAAGTTGAAAGAAAGAAAAATGAAAATCGCGCCGAAGAAGATAAAGTTGAAATCGAAAATGACAGAGTTGAAAAAATTGCAAGACATCTTTTATTTTCACTTTGCACTCAAATCTCATTCATCTTTGTGAAGAAAATTTCTGATTCAGTTGGAACAAATAAGTTGATGGAAAAATATCCAAAAATTCAAGAGGAGTTAAATTTCTCCTCTGTAAAACTGATTAACTTTTTAATCAAACTTGACCACGCTTCTGGTTTTCCAGACAGAGAATTGCAAACAATCAAAGGGGAAATTGAAAAACACCCAATGTCCTACTTTCTTTTAAGGCAAATGGTTTTAAATCATCTGCAACGCCATCCAGTTGACTACAAAGATAGACAGCGTATTTGCTCATTCTTAGGAATCTCAATGGAAAGTCAGCTGAAACTTGAAGCAGATAGAAAAAAACATGAGAGTAAGTAACGAGGAGAGCAAACCGCAAAGAACACCCTTGCACTTACCTTTGGTATATTGATTTTATGACTCAGTATTTTCCAGTTATTTCTCTATTTTCCACAATCATAATCTTTGGCGCAGCCATTATCGTTAGCTTTCCTTCTACTGCACATGATTAAAATTGATTAACTCGGTAACTAAAAATATTCCCATAATTCCTATTCCCCATTCATTAGTTACCTTATATTTATAAATCTATAACCTCCATGAAAAGCATGCTATTTTTTTCGTTAGTCCCATATTCATTTCTAAAATCCAATAGGCACGTATTATCAAACATTCCTCCCAAAACTCATTACCTTCCACCACTCAAATTTTCTACACTCCAATATGAAAAATGTAACGATTGCATTGCTGTTTATAATAGCTTCTATTCCATTTTGTTTGTCTGCACAAAATCCATTTCAGTCAAGCGGGCCGTTGTTTTCCACAAACGGCTTTTTTAAAATTCCCGGTAATGATTCGCGAATGGTTTATTCTTTTAACAACGGCTGGCTATATCACAAAGACGATAGTAAAAATGCGCAACTCCCCAATGCTGTTGATTCTTAAAATTGGTAACTGATTTGGAAGGCCTGAAACCCGCTGCTGACGGTAGTTTTATAATACCGGTTTTTGCAGAAATGCAGGATGAAAATGGTTTGATAAAACGCTTGAATGAATCGCTGGTGCATTTTACCGTGAAAGGTGAAGGAATATTGATGGGTAAAAATTTGCCCGGTATTAATCCACATAAAATTATTTGGGGTACTGCTCCGGCATTGGTTAGAACAACTTTAAAAGCAGGGACAATAGAGATCATCGCTGGCATGGAATACCCGGGAGAAACAACACCGGCTTCAGATACACTTTACATTGAAACAAAAGTGGCAAACATTCCTTCTATATTTAACCCCGGAGATGTCATCAATATTAAAAATGATGATCCGGCTAATGGATCATTTAAGCCAACTCCCTCACAAGCGGATAAATTAGCTGATGGAGAAAAGAAAAAAGCACTAAAGCAGGTAGAGATTGATCAAACGCATTTTATGGGTGGTAGTAAAAAGAACTAACGGGGGAGGTTATGCGAATAGGTGAGCCCTGATACTTTTCTCAATTCAACCGTAATCTATATTAGCTTTCAAATGAGCCGGGATAATTTCAGAAGTTTAATAAATAAATTATTATAGGTAATCCCTTCCTCTCATAGATTTTACCTATGACTATATAGAAACTATAGATAAAAATTATCGAAAGGGTTATTGTAAATTTGATTTTGTTCACTTTAAAAATTAATCAAAATGGAAAATAATCCCCATTCATTTGCTGCGGAAAACTCGATACTTTCTGAACTTAATAATGAAAGTGCCGGCAAATGCCCGTTTATAGGCGGCGCATTAAAGAGCAGCGCAGGCAGTGGCAGGAGAAATCGTGACTGGTGGCCCAATCAGTTGAAGTTAAATGTTCTTCGCCAGCACTCTACGCTCTCCAACCCAATGGGGAAGGAGTTCAACTACGCTGAAG
>JBDTJK010000430.1:0-16539 GCA_039935875.1 Casimicrobiaceae bacterium | reverse complement strand
CGCGCTGTGCCGCCTGCTGCTGTCCAAGCCCGACATGCTGCTGCTGGACGAGCCTACCAATCACCTCGACGCCGAAAGCGTCGAATGGCTGGAGCAGTTCCTGCAGAAATTCCCCGGTACCGTGATCGCCGTCACCCACGATCGCTTCTTCCTCGACAACGCTGCCGAGTGGATCCTGGAGCTCGACCGCGGCTCGGGCATCCCGTGGAAAGGCAACTACAGTTCGTGGCTCGAGCAGAAGGGCGAGCGCCTGCGCACCGAGTCGAAGCAGGAAGCCGCGCGCATCAAGGCGATGAAGACCGAGCTCGAGTGGGTGCGCGCCAACCCGAAGGGACGCCAGGCGAAGAGCAAGGCGCGCATCGCGCGCTTCGACGAGCTCGCGTCGTACGAGCACCAGGCGCGCAACGAAACGTCCGAGATCTTCATTCCGGTGGCCGAGCGGCTGGGCAATGCGGTGATCGAATTCAAGGACGTCAGCAAGGGCTATGGTGACCGCCTGCTGATCGACAACCTTTCGTTCCACGTGCCCGCGGGGGCAATCGTCGGCGTCATCGGACCCAACGGCATCGGCAAATCGACGCTGTTCAGGATGATCGCCGGCAAGGAACAGCCGGACAGCGGCGAGATCATCATCGGCCATACGGTGCAGCTCGCCGTCGTCGACCAGTCGCGCGAATCGCTGCCCAACGACAAGACTGCGTGGGAAGCGGTTTCCGGCGGCCAGGACATCCTGACGATCGGCAAGTTCGAGATGCCGTCGCGCGCGTACCTCGGCCGCTTCAACTTCAAGGGCCAGGACCAGCAGAAGAACGTTGGCCAGCTATCGGGCGGCGAGCGCGGCCGGCTGCACCTCGCCGCGACGCTGCTGAAGGGCGGCAACGTGTTGCTGCTCGACGAGCCATCCAACGACCTCGATGTGGAAACGTTGCGCGCGCTCGAGGGGGCGTTGCTCGAGTTTCCAGGTTCGGCGCTCGTCATTTCGCATGACCGGTGGTTCCTCGACCGCATCGCCACGCACATCCTGGCTGCGGAGGACGACGCCAAGTGGGTGTTCTACGAAGGCAATTTCCACGAGTACGAGGACGACAAGAAGAAGCGCCTCGGCGAGGACGGCGCGCGGCCGCACCGCCCGCGCTACAAGGCGCTCATGTAGGTCGACCGACGATGCTGTGCGCGTAGCCAGCGGGATGCTTGCAGATGCGGCGCCGACGCTACGTGTCTGGGCGTGTTAGGTAGCGCTTGTCGACCATCATGTGAATGCCCTTGTTACCGTTCACCACCTGTGTGACGCGGAGGTCGCCGACCAGGCTCAACAGCGTATAAGCCTGGTAGCGATCGATGCCCGTGCTTTCGCATACAATGTCGAGCATCTGCCGTAGCGCGATCACGACGCAATCGTCGAGGTCGGGGTCAAATGCCATGCTGATCATGTGCGTTGGAGTTTCGGCGCGCGGCCATTCGAGCTTGATGTCGTCGCGCACCGTCAGGCGGAAAGTGCCAATCAGCCCGGTTTCCACCGCACTCACGGAAACTTCTCCGTCACCCTGCGCTCCATGTCCGTCGCCGACGGAGAAGAGTGCATCGTCGTTGAATATCGGCAGATACAACGTCGTGCCGGCAACCAGTTCCTTGTTGTCGATATTGCCACCGTTTCTGCGCGGCGGCGGTGTCGGCAACACGCCCCAAGCCGGGGGCGGCGCGACCACCATCACGCCAAAGAAGGGCCGAAAGGGAACTTCCTGGCCCCAGGGCAGGCGCCACATCCGGCGTTCCCGATCGAGTGCAATGTGGACGAGCCGCGGCTCGGCGAAATCGGCAGGCAGCGCGCCTGACAGCGGGCGAATGGTGTTGTGGCCCCAGTCGTAATGCGGTTCAATTTTCTCGATGTCGACTTGCAGCGTTTGCCCAGCCTTAGCACCACGTATCGCTACAGGTCCCGTGCACATGTGGCCAAAGAATCGCTGCGGACCATTTGCAGCGTGGATCGCGAGCAGGGACGGCGGGACCGTGAAAGGTGGCGGGGGCAAAAGCTCCGGTGAACCTGTCACCGTCGAGATGACAACTCGCTCGCCGCTGTCGATGGTGAGAACGGGCGCGCGCCGTGCATCGAAATAACCCCAATGCACGGTATCGGCACCGGCCTCCAGTCGCGCGATGGCGGAGGTTTCATCCATTACATGCTCCTGCTTGGCGAACGGTCACGATGAGAACAGCTGAGGCGGCCATTGCGCACGAACGCCGCATGACCGCCGCCGCCGCGTCACATTTGCCGTTTCACAAGCGCTCAATTCGCTGTTGGAGAATGATTCGGGAGGACCCCACGATCTCTCAAGGCCCGCAATCCGTAAAGGAAGCCGACTTCGAGAAACGAATCGATGAACTTGAACAGGATCTGTATCAGAATCATGTTAACGAGAACGTTTGTAGACAAAACTCCCACGAATGCGAGTATCACGAACAGGATCGAATTCACCATCATCGAGGTGATGTTCGAAGTCAGCGATCGCAGCCACAGCTTCTTGCCGTTCGTCCAATTTCGCACTACGTCATATACATAGACCATGACCAGTCCCGTGACCCAGGTGGCGATGATGCTCGCACCGGTGATGCGAGGAACTATTTTGTTGAGACTGAGGAAATCCGCGTTGTTCTTTTCAAAGCCAGGCGGGAACGGAAGAATGAACAGGAATACCAGCAGTAGAGACGCGATAATGCGGAACACCATCTGCGCATTCACGGAGGTACGCGATACCTTCAACCCATAAAACTCATTGAGGTAATTGGCACCGAGTTCTATGGTGGGATAGATAAGCGAGCCCGCGATGGTGATGAAGGTGACGCCTCCGATCACAAGTCCCACGAACTGGGCCGACGTGAATGCGATGAGAATCTGGAACGCGCATTGAAGTCCAACGATCCACGCCACGGCATGCTGGCGTCCGAACACCTCGGCAATGACGATTCCGACTGCGACAGCAAAGAAGCAGACGAAAATGGTACCGACGATCCAAACAAGGCCCATCCACTCACTTAAGAACATGAAAGTCTCCTATTTAATCGCCGAACGTGGGACATCTGGCGGTGCATATTTCGGTTCTGTATGTCCACCAGCATCAACAGCCGCGGCCTGCCATCACGCCGACAGATTGGATGCATTGCTGGCGTAGTGACGGCGAAGCAGTGGCCTTAGAACGAAGATCGCTGCCAGTGCGGCGACGATGTCCATCGTTGCGGTGACATAAAAGACCGTCGCCCACGTTCCGGTTGCCTCCTGGATCAGATTCGCAATCGGCACGAAGAACGAGGCGAATCCTGCCGAAAGAAACAGGACACCGTAAATCTTCCCGATGTTTTTCGTACCGAATGCGTCTCCAATGGTCGCTGCAAAGAGACTGTAGATTTCGCCCCAAGCGAGGAAAGCCACCCCGCTGAGAATGATGAAAGCTGCGTGATGATGACCGAACGTGCCGAGGGCCAGCATTCCCGCGGCCTCCAACGTAAATGCGATGAGCATCGTCATCTCCCGACCAATGTGATCCGAAATCCATCCGAACAGCGGCCGCGAGATGCCATTTGTAATCCGGTCCAGCATCAGCGCCAGCGGCAAGGCCGCGATGGTGAAAAGACCCAGGTCGACCTGGATGTCCGCGACGCCGAAATCCTTGGCTATCAAGCTGAGTTGCGCCACCACCATGAGGCCTCCGGTGGCAACGCAAGCAAACATGATCATGAGCATCCAGAGCACAGGCGTGCGAAGTGCGTCGCTCAGGGTGTAGTCACGGCGCGACTGCTGAACCGTGGTCGAGTAAGACACATGTCCGGGCTGGGGTGAGCGCATGAAGTACCCCGCGACGAGGATGATCGCGCCTTGGATTAGGCCGAACACGAAGAAGGCCCGCGCGAAACCACTCGTCTGGATCAAGTGGGCGATTGGCAGGACCGTGAATATCGCGCCCGAACCGTAGCCAGCGGCCATTAGCCCAACCGCGAGGCCGCGCCGGTCCGGAAACCACTTAAGCGCACTGTTGACGGCGCAAGCGTTGACGCAGCCTGCGGAAATACCTCCGATGACCGCGCCCAGGTAAAACCCACCAAGCGAGCCTGCAACGGAATCCACGACCCACGACAGTCCGGCGGCCAGTCCGCCAAGCATGATCACGGGCCGGAGCCCGTAACGGTCAATGATGTATCCGACGATCGGAGTGGACAGGACCTGAGTGACGATGAAAATCGTGAATGCACTTTGAAGCGACGCGCGAGACCACCCAAAGGTCTTCACAAGCTCGGGTACGAAGAGAGTCCAGGAATATTGAATATTGGCGACGGCCATCATGCACACGATGCCGATCCCGAGCTGAAACCAACGATAACCGGGATTGGCAGGGCGTCCCTGCGTTTGTGCTTGCGCTTGCGAGATCACGATGGCTGCTCCTCAACGAGACAACGGAGCGCACACCGATGCCCCGGGATCCGGACGAAACCTATGTATTCACTGGGAAACATGTGAGCCTCCTGTTGGGTCCGTAACGCGGGGCGTCTGGCGACGCGCATATTTTCGAGGCATTTACGTGCGCCACACACGCAACCAGCTCGGAACCGTGAGTTGGTTGTGTTCCGGTTCATCGTGCCGGATCACCCTGGGATCAGTGGAACAATCCACTAGATCCACTTCGACGCGGTGATCGGCACGAACGTCCGGAACGCAGCCAGCAACGCGCGTGGATCGGAATCTACGACGATCATGTCGCGGTGCTGCGGCGGCAGGAATCCCTGCTCGATCATCGTGTCGATGAACGCCATCAAACCGTTGAAAAATCCGCCGACGTTCAGCAGGCCGATCGCCTTGCGGTGGCCTTCGAACTGGGCGTCAACCCACATCTCGAAGAGTTCCTCGATGGTGCCCACGCCTCCGGGCATTGCGATGAAACCGTCAGCCACTTCGGCCATCCTTCGCTTGCGCACCGATCGCGTCTCCACGATCTCGGCATGCGTTAGGTTCGGATATTGCTGTCCCTTGTCGACCAGTCCGCGCGGCAGGATCCCATGCGCCGTGCCACCGCCTTCCAGTACGGCATCGGCTATCACCTTCATGAGGCCCTTGTTGGTTCCACCGAATACCAGCTCGACCCGCTGTTCGGCCAGCGCGACACCAAGCGCCTCGGCAGCAAGTCGATACATGTCGGTTTTGCCGAAATTGGACCCGCAAAATACGGCAATCTTCACGCGATGACCTTGCGCTCTGAGGGGTGCGGCGCGCTCAATCGAATGAGCGCGCACCTTCGATCGCGGCGAGACCCGCCTTGGCTACTTCGAGATCTTCGTCGCCCGTCTGCGAGCCGACGCCGATGCCACCGATGGTGATGCCGTCGACGATGATCGGCAGGCCGCCTTTCAGATTCACCAGGCGTCCGGATGTGGCATGGGCGAGGCGAAACTCGAGATCGCCGGTAATGCCTCCCGTCGGACCCCGGCTCGACGCCGCGGTCGCCGCCTTGCGTATGGATGATTCAATACTGAGAATCTTGGCACCGTCCATGCGCGTGAAGGCAAGCAGGTTGCCGCCATCGTCCACGACGCCGATGCATTGCGGTTTTTTCATCGTGACCGCTTTGGCGATCGCCGCATCGAGGATCTTCATCGCGCCGGCCTGCGTCAGGCGAAGGTGTCGTTCGACGTCCATTTCTTGCACTCTCCGCAAAGACTAGGATCTTGCTTCGGCAATTACGCAGACCAGGTTGGCGCCGGGGGGGCCCTGGTGTTCGGCGCCGGCCGATGCGAGAAACATCGTGTCGCCGACGATTGTCGCGACGATCGCATGGGCGACAGCCTTGGCCTGGATGCCGCTGAAGGGCGCCAGAAAGTCGGAATGCAGCACGTGGCGGCGGCCGCGCACATTGGTCACATAGTCGGCACCCGCATTCACCAACACAGCGGCGATGCGCTTGCGATCGGCATCCACCACCGCGCCATCCTTTAGTTCCAGCCCCGCTTGCGCAAATGCCTTGCGTGCACCGGCGACATCGAGTTGATCCTGCATGACGCCGTGCGCGGCCACCATTTTGCCCGGGGCACCTTCGACATTGCCGATCACCAGCACGCGACACGCCACCTGCTCGCCACCTGCCGATGTCGACGCCACCGAGGAAAACAGCGATTTCTCGACGTTGATCATGCCGTCCGCAAGCTTGCTGCGCTCGACCTCACCGGTCGCGACCGCGACACCCAGTGCGCACGCACCCTTGGCCAGAGACGATGCCACCGCGGGATTGCCGTTGACCACTTTCTTTCCGCGCTTTTCCGCATCGGCGATGCGCGCCGGCGTCATCGCCGGGCACTTGACCTCGACGCATTCGATCTGCGCGGGATCGGTGATGCCGGCATCCTGCATTGCCGCACGCACGGCGGCGGCAACGAGATCGACCTCCACCAGCGTGCCGTACTCCTCAGGCAGCAGCACGCGCGAACTCGCGACGCCGAGCGCAAGGCGCTTGCCAGTCGCTGCCGGGCCGCCCGGTTGCTTGATGAACAGGTTGATATGCGGAGACATGATGCCGCCCACGCCGCCGATCATCATCATGGGGATCCTGGCAAACACTTCCGCGCGCGAGATACGCAACCGCTCGGACAGCAGCACTTCCATCGCCAGCGTCGCATAGCCGCGGGCATACGGATCGCCTTCCGTTTGCTCCATGATCGCGACGATATGCGCGGGGTCGACTGCGTTGCTGTCGAACAGCGCAGCGACCTCGGACACGTCGCCCGGCGAGCTCATGGGCACGCAAATAACCTTGGACTCGAATTGCGCAGTGGGCATGGGTGTTGAATTCCTGTCGCGGACCGCGCGCAATTCGCTGCGGTCTCCGGCATCGCCGGGTTTTTCTGATGAGTCTCCGAAGCCGGAAACGTGAGATGCGTGCAGTAAACTGACTATTAGAGGAGATGTCAAGATATTTCGAAATTCTACGCATTGATCTTCAGAGCCGATAAAGATCTGCGGGCCCGAAAACCTGTGGAAGCCATTTCGCATGCTGGCGAACTGCGAGCATAATTTCGAAATTATGCCCAGTTTAGGATATTATTGTAATTATCGTCGAGAGCCCCGACCGTCTGCCTCGCGGTTCCTGTGCTGGCGAACGTCCGCGGCGTCGGCAATCATCTGCCCGGCGCAACCCGCGACAACACACCTGCAACGCGCTTGAGAGGATCAACAGATGGGAACGGACAAACTACTGCAAGCGAAAATCCAGGTGATCAACATCGGCCTGCGCGCATTCACCGAAGACCTGCGCAGCTGCAATGTGCCCGTCGTCCACGTCAATTGGTCGCCGCCCGCAGTCACCGACCCGAAGATCGCCAGCCTGCTGGCCAAGCTCGGAGGCTGAGGTGGCTACCCCGATGGCTTTGGGCGACCGGATCACCGCCGCAAATCTGGAGGCACACCGGCGGATCCTCGCCAGCGAGCCGGTCCTTGTCGACGTGCAGCTTGCACGCGATGCCATTCCCCGCCTGCCTGATCGAACGATTCTGCATGCCGGTCCGCCGATCGGCTGGGAGCGCATGTGCGGACCCATGCGCGGTGCGGTGGCGGGCGCAATCGTGTTCGAAGGCTGGGCGCAAGACCTGGACGCGGCGACGCGACTCGCGGCCTCGGGCGAAATTAGCTTCGAGCCCAACCATCATTACGATGCCGTGGGGCCCATGACCGGCATGACGACCCGCAACATGGCCGTCCTCGTGGTCGAAAACCGCGCATTCGGCAATCGCGCGTTCTGCACGGTCAATGAAGGCATTGGCAATGTGATGCGCTTCGGAGGCAATGACGAGGAAGTGCTCGATCGGCTGAAGTGGATCGCGTCGGTCGTGGGGCCGGCCCTTGGTGCGGCGATCCGCCATCGCAACGGAGTGCCGCTTAAGAACATCATTTCCCGTGGCTTGGCGATGGGCGATGAGATGCACATGCGCAATACCGCATGCTCGAGCCTTATCCTGCGCGAAATCGCCGGCGACCTCGCCGACACGGCGAAACACGACCTCGCCCGCATCCTGCGCTTCGTCGCCGACAACGACATGTTTTTTCTTAATGTGGCCATGGCGATGGCGAAAGCCACGATTGCCGCCGCGCACGGCATCGAACACTCGACCGTGGTGACGACGATGGCGCGTAACGGCACCGATTTTGGCATTCGCATGAGTTCCACCGGCGACACCTGGTTCACCGGTCCGGCGCAGATGGCGCGAGGCTTGCTGTTCGCGGGATACACCGAGGCCGACGGCAATCCGGATATCGGCGATTCCTGCATCACCGAAACGGTCGGTTTAGGTGGCTTCTCGATGGCAGCGTCACCAGCCGTCGTAGGCTTCATCGGTGCGGGCTCGCTCGCCGATGCGATCGGCTATACCAGGAGCATGACGGAGATCACCATTGGCCCGAATCCGCAATGGGCACTCCCAACGCTCGGCATGATGGGAGTTCCCACGGGTATCGACGTCCGCAAGGTGCTGTCGACCGGGGTGCTGCCTGTCATCAACACCGCGATCGCGAACAGGCTGCCGGGCCGCGGCCAGATCGGCGCCGGCATCGTCAACCCTCCGCTGACATGTTTCGAGCAGGCATTCATCAAGTTCGCCGAACTGAATGGAGTCAATTGAAATGACCGTCCTCGTCAACCAGATCCGGCGCACGTTCTATCGCGACTCGGTGGCGCTGATGCGCATATCGCGGTCCGTCAGCGCGCTTGCTGGCGTCGAAACCGCGGCGATGATGATCGGCTCGGTCACCAACAAGAAGCTGATGCTGGATGCCGGACTCCTCAACGGTGACGGTGAAGGCGCCGGCGCCAACGACCTGATCTTCGCCGTGCGAGCGGACACTGCCGCCAACGCGGCCTTGGCAGTAAACGAAGCTGAAGCGCTGCTCGAAGCGCCCGCCGCCGCCGACCAAGGGGCGGGCGAATGGAACCCGAAGTCGCTGGATACCGCGCTTCAGCAATTGCCCGACGCCAACCTCGTGCTGATCTCGGTCCCGGGCGAGTTTGCCGCGGCGGAAGCGCGCCGGGCGTTGCAAAAGGGCTTGCACGTGATGATGTTCAGCGACAACGTATCAGTCGCTGACGAGGTGGCGCTGAAGCAGGATGCCAAGACGCGTGGCCTGCTGATGATGGGGCCGGACTGTGGCACCGCGATCATCGGTGGGGTGCCACTGGCATTTGCCAACGTCATTGCACGCGGCGACATCGGCATCGTCGGCGCGTCCGGAACCGGACTGCAGGAAGTCTCGACGCTGATCGCGCGCAATGGCGGTGGCGTGTCGCACGCGATCGGCGTAGGCGGTCGCGACCTGAAGGCCGCGGTGGGCGGCATCACGACGTTGATGGCGATCGACGCGCTCGACCGCGACCCGGGCACGAAGCAGATCGTGCTGATCTCGAAGCCGCCGGAGGCGTCGGTTGCGAAGCTTGTGCTGGATCGCATCGCGACCAGCGCCAAGCCATTCTCGATCTGTTTCATTGGCGTCGACGACATGCGTGTTCCGGCGAACGCGAAGTTGTCGTCCGACCTGCGCACGACGGCGGAAAATGCGCTGTCCGGCAAACGCATCGCGTGGAGCGATGGCGCGCCTTCCGCCGCCGAACTTGGTGCACGCGTCGAACACGGCCGCACCAAGGTCAACGGGCTGTTCTCTGGGGGCACGATGTGCGCGGAAGCCCAGGTGTTCTTCCGCCGTGCCGGCATCGACGTGGCGTCCAACGTGCCGATTCCCGGAGTTGGCAAGCCTGCGGCCGCGGCGGCCACTGCGCACGTGCTGCTCGATCTCGGCGACGACGAATACACGGTCGGTCGCCCGCATCCGATGATCGATCCCACGCTGCGCAACCAGATGCTTGCCGAGGCGCTGCGCGACGGCAAGACCGCGGTGATCCTGATGGACGTGGTGATTGGCTACGGTGCGCATGTGGATCCAGCCGGCGAGCTGATCTCGCAACTGCCGCCCCTGCAGGCGCGCAATGCCGTGCTGATCACCTCGGTGTGCGGCACCGAAGACGACCCGCAGTCGTATTCGCGGCAGGTGCGCCTGCTGCAGGAAGCCGGCGTGATCGTCGCGCCGTCCAACGCGCATGCCGCCGAGCTGGCGATCGAGGTGCTGCGCAGTCTTTCCTGACGTTCCTGATTGCGCTCAGCGCACCCGCGCTGCCGCGTGCGACGCGGTGGAAACCTCGGCACATGCGGTTGCGGCCCCTGCGAGGCTGTCCCAGCCGGACGTGTGGCCCACCGCATGCACCGCGTCGAGGCACCGCGCAAGGTGCGTGTCCCCGCCGCCGACCAGGCTCTGCAGCGCGTCGATCAGTACGCCGGACGCGTGGCCGACCGATGCGCAACGCAAATAGGCTGCGCTGATGAGGTTGGTGCCTCGAACGGCGGCCGGCAACGTGCAAAGCGCGAGCCGCTGAGCGATCGTCGCGTGGCCCAAGTAATGCAGCGCGGTCATCAGGCCGCACAGAAAATCATCGCCAGATGGCGTAAGCCCCGGCCCGAGGCCGATCAACGATTCGATCGGCGGCGGACGCGCGCCCGAACCGGCAAGGGCAGCTCCCAGCCAGGTGCGAATGGCGCAAATCGGCGGCAGCGCCGCGCACAATAGCGGATCGTTCGATGTCTCGACAAAGGGCCCCGGCAGCGCCGACAGCAACATGCCCAATCCGCCCGGTGTCCGTTGCCGCGTCGATGCGGCAAGCAGCGCCAGTCCCGATTGCAGCGCTGCCGGCGAAAATGCCGGCGGCAACGGGGGTTCCCAGACCTGCGCATCTGCAAAGTCGAACGCCGGATCGCAGCGCGTTATGCGCAACGTCGATCCAGCACGCGAAACCTGCGCGCCCGTTGCGATGCCCCACGCAGTCGAAGTCCAATGATCGCCAAGCGCGCACAGCGCGTTCAATGGGCCTGGTCCCAATCCTTGCGGTCCGACGCAGACCACGTCGTCGCCGAAACGGATGTAGAAACTGCGGCGGAACACTGCGAGCACTTCGCCCCGCGTGTTGCCGCACAGGATCGTGCTTGCGTCGCTGCCCAGTGCGACGATCGCAATCATTTCGTTGGCCAGTGTCGCTCTCCGCGCAGTGACGCGCTAGTCGGCGACGATATGCGTGCCGGACTCTCCGCGCAGGACAGCGACTGCATCCTCGAGCCGACCGATCATCACGCGGCGGCCGCCCCCTGCCAGGAACTGAATCGCAGCATCGATCTTGGGGCCCATGCTTCCCGGAGGAAAGTGTCCGTCAGCGTGCAACTTCCTGATTTCCGACAGTGTCACGCGCTCCAGCGCCTTCTGGTCCGGTTTGCCGAAATTGATCGCCACGCGCGGCACCGCAGTCAGGATCATCAGGTCGTCGATATGCAGGATATTGGCCATCAGCGCGGACGTCCGGTCCTTGTCGATGACGGCCTCCACACCGTGGCGCTGGCCCTTTCCGCTGCGCACGACCGGAACGCCGCCCCCTCCGCCCGCGATCACCACTGCGCCGCTTTGCGCCACCATTTGCACCAGCGAAATGTCGACAATGTGCTTCGGGTGCGGCGACGGCACGACGTGGCGCCAGCCGCGACCGGAGTCTTCCTGCATCTGCCAACCCAATTCCGCTTTCAGCGCCACCGCTTCCTCTTCGCTGTAGAAGTAACCGATGGGTTTCGAGGGATTCTTGAACGCAGGGTCGTCCGGATCGACTTCGACCTGCGTCAGCAGGCAAACGACGTGGCGGGGATTGCCTTTTGCGCGCAGCGCGTTTTCAAGCGCCTGCATCAGCAGATACGCGATTCCTCCCTGGCTGTGTGCGACACAGATGTCGAGCGACATCGGTTCGACGCGTTGCCGAGCGATCGACTGGCGCATCAGGATCTTGCCGACGACCGGGCCATTGCCGTGCGTGATGATGAGCTCGGTATTGAGTTCCATCAGCGGCAACAGGGCGCTGCCCAGGTCGGCGGCAACAGAAGCCTGCTCGGAAGGGGTGCCACGAATTCCTTCCGGGTGCGTGGCATTGCCTCCAATGGCAATGACCAGACGATTCGGAATCTCTGCTGTTGGTGGCATAGTCGTTCCCAGGGCTCCCGCTCCGACCGCCCAGCCGTGAGCCGGCGGAACGTCGCGAGCAGTCATTGCCATCCCCTGCCGCAAGGGTAAGGGATGGCGCGTTGCGCCTAGCTTACGGCATCCCGCGACTGTACGGCAAATTTATCGAAATTTTTTGTTTAACACCATATGACGCAATTATTTCGATGTTTTATTGCCGAGTCCGGCCGCCTCCGCTATCATGAAAAGGTGCAGGTGTTTCGGACAACGCCGTGCCGGTATCGAGGGCGCGCGCGGTTTCCCTCGCCAAGTCCCTTCGAAATCGGCCCCCGACCAGCATCGACGAGCGTTCGGGGAGTCGCCTGCCCGCGTCGTGCTGAGGCATACTGGAGAACGCATGTTGCAAAAAATCGAGCTCGCAAACAAGGAAGCCGTGCGCCGGATTTTCGAAGCGGAGCCCGTTCTCATCGACGTGCAACCTGCCGGAAGCGTGATCGAGGGACTGCGCGAAAACATGATCCTTCATTCCGGCCCCCCGATTGACTGGGCGCGGATGTGCGGCCCGATGCGCGGCGCGGTGTGCGGGATCGCGGTGTTCGAAGGCTGGGCCGAAAACCTCGCCGACGCCGAAAAGGCGGCCGCCGCTGGGCGGTTTTCGTTTCATCCCAACCACCACTATGGCGCGGTCGGCCCGATGACCGGCATGACCACGATCAGCCAACCCGTGGTGATCGTCGAGAACCGCACGTTTGGCAATCGCGCGTACTGCACGATCAACGAAGGACTCGGCAAGGTGATGCGCTTCGGCGGCAATGACAGCGAAGTGCTGGGTCGCCTGCGGTGGATCGCCGACGTGCTCGGGCCGGCGCTTTCGCTGGCGCTGAAGGCCGGCGGCGGCATCGGCCTCAAAAGCATCATTGCCCGCGGTCTTGCCATGGGCGACGAGATGCACCAGCGCAACGTCGCTTGCTCGGCGCTGTTCCTGCGCGATATTGCGCCGTCCCTCGCGCGCACGGCGAATGACAACGACACCCTCGCGGAGGTGCTGAGTTTCATCGGCAAGAACGATCAGTTCTTCCTGAACATCGCGATGGCCATGGGAAAATCGATGACCGATCCCGCGCAAGGGATCGATGCGTCGACAATCGTCACCGCGATGTGCCGCAACGGCACCGACTTCGGAGTGCGCATCAGCGGCACCGGCGACCAATGGTTCACCGCGCCCGTGGAAATGCCCTCGGGCCTGTATTTTCCCGGCTACTCGGAAGCGGATGCCAATCCCGACATGGGCGATTCCGCAATCGTCGAAACCATCGGGCTCGGCGGTTTTGCGATGGCAACCTCTCCCGCAGTCGCAGGCTTCATCGGCGCCGGATCTGCCAGCGAAGCCGCCGATTACACCAATGCGATGTACGAGATCACAACCAGTCGCAACGCCGAGTGGACGATACCCAATCTGGATTTTGCTGGCGTTCCCACTGGCATCGATATCCGCAAGGTACTGCAGACGGGCACCGCCCCCGTGATCAACACTGGAATCGCCCACAAGCAGCCCGGCGTTGGCCAGGTTGGCGCCGGAATCGTGCGCGCCCCGCTGGCGTGCTTCGAACAAGGACTCGCCGGCCTGGCGCAACGCATGGGCATATCCTGAACGCCAATCATCGCCGCATTTTGGATACTCTTGCATTGAAGCGATAACGGGACCCCGTACTGATGCGAAAAGAACCTATCCGGCAGGACCGGTCGGCGACGCGCGGACCGATGTCCCACCAACCCGCGCCCGCAGAGGCGCCGGAAACTGCATCGCGAACACTCGCGATCGAAGTCTTCGAAAGGCTGCGCACGGACATTCTCACCGCGCGACTGCCCCCCGGGACCAAGTTGCGCTTCGAATATCTGCGCAACACCTATGCGGTCGGATTGAGCCCGTTGCGCGAGGCACTGTCGCGCCTTGCGGAGAACCGTCTGGTGGTTGCGACGGGGCAGCGAGGCTTTCGCGTGCCGTCGGTGTCGGCACACGACATCATCGACATCGCGATGGTGCGCAAGGAGATCGAGGGGCTGGCGCTGAGGCTGTCGATCCGCAACGGCGACGACGCCTGGGAGGCGAGTGTGGTGGCCGCGCGGCACAAGGTCACGCTTGTGGAAAAGGCAGGGAAGAACGTCGCCGAGGATATCTGGGAAACTCGTCACCGCGAATTCCATCGCACCCTCGTTTCCGCCTGCCAGTCCGACTGCCTGCTGCATCTGCACGCATTGCTGAGCGACCAGTTCGATCGCTATCGACGCCTTTCGGCAAAGAGTCGGTTGCCGGCTGTGCCACGATCGCTGGTTCACCAGCGGATACTCGATGCGGTTCTCGAGCGCAACGCGGACCTGGCGGTCAAGCTGCTAATCGATCACATCGACGAGGCGACCAAGCTGATCGTCGCCGGCCTCGCACCCGCCGAAATGCGCCCGAAGAAGCGAGCTTCCCGCGCCTGAATCCGGCAATGCGATCCGTCGACTGTACTTTCCTGCTGCCCTCCGCGGCTCAATCGATTGCGGTTCTTGTGCTGTCACGGATCTACCCACGTTCCTAGTCGAGCTCCACCGGCTTGTTGCTGCGGAAGGCGTCGGTGACCGCACGCGCGATGCGCGTGTTCTCGGTGGCATCGGCAAGCGACAGCGGCAACGGAGCGCCGTCGCGCACCGCATCGACGAACGCCTGCGCCTCGACGACGAATGCATCGGCGAAGCGCTCCCAGAACGTCGGCAGTCCTTCGCGCCGGTCGCCCTCAGCATCGGCGATGTCGAGGCCATCAAGCTTCATTCCCTGTCCGATCGCGATCCGGCCACCGCTGCCGAAAACCTCGGTCGAGGCTTCCATGCCGTGCGCCAGCGTGCGCGACACATAGATCACCGCCAGCTTGCCGCCGTCGAACTCGATGGTCGCCACGCCGTTGTCGATGTCGCCACACGCGGCCAGGCCCGGATGCATGGCGATGATGCCCGACGCGTATACGCGGCGCGCCTTGGGGCCGCCGAGCAGGAACCTCGCGCAATCGATGTCGTGAATGCTCATGTCGAGGAAAATTCCGCCCGACGTTGGCGCGAAGCGTACGAAGAATCCCGACGGATCGTTCTTGTCCAGTGTTTGCGAGCGCACCATGAAAGGCGTGCCGATGGCACCCGCGTGGATCTTTTGCAACGCGGCGGTATACGACGGGTCGAAGCGGCGCACGAAACCCACCAGCACGCGCTGAGCCGTATGCCGCGCCGCCGCCGCCTCGACCCGCAGGCAGTCGGCAACGTCAAGCGCCAGCGGCTTTTCGCAGAACACGTGCTTGCCGGCGTCGAGCGCGGCGATCACCTGGTCCGCGTGCATCGAGGTGGGCGTCACGATCACCACCGCATCGATGTCCGGCAGCGCCAGCAGTTGCGCGTAGTCGCTGACGACATCGGTAATGTCGAGCGTCTTGCTGGCCCATGCACGCTCGTCGGCGGACGGGCTCGCCGCCGCGACGACTTCCGCCCCGCGCAGGCGCCAGCGAAAGATCTCCGCGTGGCGCTGTCCCAGGCGACCCAGTCCCGCGATCCCGATGCGCAATGCTCGTTGCATGCCTTCTCCCCTGTCGGTTGGTATGTGCCGGAGACCGCGCCGGACGCTATCTGCTATTGTCACATCCCTTGCACGCGCCGTTCGAGCGCGGCCGTTGCGCGACCGCGAGACAAGCGGCCATGTGACGCGACGCAACGCCTTGATTCATCATGCAGAACGACACGTATTTCGCCGCTGATCGCAGGTACGACATCATCTGTCTCGGCCGGCTCGCTGTGGATTTCTACGCGCAGCAGATCGGCGCGCGGCTCGAGGATGTGACGACGTTCGCCAAGTATCTCGGCGGCTCGTCGGCCAATACGGCATTCGGTTGTGCGCGGCTGGGGCTGGAGGCGGCGATGGCGTCGCGCGTCGGCGACGACGCAATGGGCCAGTTCCTGGTCGAGACGCTGGTGCGCGAAGGCTGCGACGTGTCGCACGTGAGCCGCGATCCGTCGCGGCTGACGGCCGCGGTGGTGCTCGGGATCAAGGACAAGGATACCTTCCCGCTGATGTTCTACCGCGAGGACTGCGCCGACATGGCCGTCACGCGCGAGGACGTCGACGAAGCCTTCATCGCGTCATCCAAGGCGTTGCTGGTCACCGGCACCCATTTTTCGACGCCGCACGTGCATGCCGTGAGCACGCTCGCCTGCCACCACGCGCGCAAGCATGACGTGCGCACCGTGCTCGACATCGACTACCGGCCGGTACTGTGGGGGTTGACGCGCCGCGGCGACGGAGAAACCCGCTTCATCCCCGACGCCGGTGTGACCGCGCACCTGCAGGCGATCCTGCCACTGTTCGACCTGGTGATCGGTACGCAGGAAGAGTTCAACATCGCCGGTGGCAGCGAGGACATCATGCAGTCGCTGCGCAGCGTGCGCGCGGCCAC
>JBDTJK010000429.1:0-7528 GCA_039935875.1 Casimicrobiaceae bacterium | reverse complement strand
CCGGCATCCCGGTGTCGAAGATGATGCAGGGCGAGCGCGACAAGCTGCTGGCGATGGAAGACAAGCTGCATTCGCGCCTCGTTGGCCAGGACGAAGCGGTGCGCCTGGTGTCCGACGCGATCCGCCGCTCGCGCTCGGGGTTGTCGGATCCGAACCGGCCGTACGGCTCGTTCCTGTTCCTCGGACCCACCGGCGTCGGCAAGACCGAGCTCACCAAGGCGCTTGCCGAATTCCTGTTCGACACTGACCAGGCACTGATCCGCATCGACATGTCCGAGTTCATGGAAAAGCACTCGGTTGCGCGACTGATCGGTGCGCCGCCGGGCTACGTCGGCTACGAGGAGGGTGGCTACCTGACCGAGGCCGTGCGCCGCAAGCCGTACAGCGTGATCCTGTTCGACGAGATCGAGAAGGCGCATCCGGACGTGTTCAACGTGCTGCTGCAGGTTCTCGACGATGGAAGGCTGACCGACGGCCAGGGACGCACGGTCGACTTTCGCAACACGGTGATCGTGATGACGTCGAACCTCGGATCGCACAAGATCCAGCAGATGACCGACGCCGGTGAGGAGAACGCGCTGATCAAGATCGCCGTGCTGGCGGAAGTGAAGTCGTCGTTTCGCCCGGAGTTCGTCAACCGGATCGACGAGATCATCGTGTTCCACCCGCTGACAGAGCCGCAGATCGCGCATATCGCGCGCATCCAGTTGCGCTCGCTCGAGCAACGCCTAGCCAAGCTCGAGATCAAGCTGGTCGTCGGCGACGATGCGCTGAAGACGGTGGCGGCGGCGGGCTTCGATCCGGTATATGGCGCGCGACCGCTGAAGCGCGCGATCCAGCAGCAGATCGAAAATCCGCTGGCGCGCGAAATACTGTCAGGCAACTACGCTGCGGGCGACACGATCGATGTCGGATCGACGGGCGGGGAGATCACGTTTCGCAAGCAGTGAGCAGCACAGCGAACAAGAAAAACGGCGCGATTCACTCGCGCCGCTTTTCATTCGACAATCGCCCAATGGCCAAGCGCAACGACGCAGCGCGACTATCCCAGCGAGTCAATAGTTATCACGCAGGTCGCGCCCGGCGCCAGCGCAAGCCCGACCGAACAGGTCGTTTCCGGCTCGGAGATGTAGTAGTCCACGCCGAACGTGTTGTACGTAATCGCGACGATCGTTGTGTTCTGGCCGGTGGCGTTGGTCACGATCACCTGCCCGGTGAAGAATTCGGACAATGTCGCCGGGCTGGTGGTCAGCAGCAGGGGCGTCTGCGGCAGATTCGCCATTGCGCGACTGACGAACTGCATCGGCCCGAGCGTGGCCAATGCCAACAGTGCCGAGCCGACGACAAGGGCCGAAAGCACCCGCGCGTGGCCGCGATTGCGGCGAAGGGCGATTGCCGCGACGATGGCGACCGCTGCCGCAATCGCCATCGTCAGCATGGGGCTCAACGGCAATGTGACCGAAGTGAAGTCGACTTCCAGCAGCGGCGGTGTGGCTTGCGCATAAACCGCAGAACTGCAAAGACATGCGGAAGCCAGCGCTGCTCCGATGGTGAAGGTCTTGCGTGCCATGGTGGACTCCTCGCGTCTGATGCGGATAACAGATTCACATGTGATGAAGCAGCCCTGCACATGCATGCTGCACGACGACGCGGCCCCAGTGCAGGCGCCGGGGCGTCGCGGTATTTCGCTTGTCAGCCGGCTGTGACGAAAAACACGTCGCAGCTGCCACCCGGCGGCAATTGCGTGCCCACCAGACAGGTGGTGAACGGCGCGTAGATTAAATAGCCGCCGCTGCTGTTGTTGACCTGGACCACGGTCAGCGTGATATTGACGCCCGTGCCATTGATGGCGTGGTACGCGGAGGCACCGATCGGTTGCAACGTAGGGCTGGACGCCAGCGGAAGGTCAGGAATCGGGATCGCCTTGGCATCGCTGACCAGCTGCACATGACCGACCTGCGCGGCGAGCGGCAGCGCCGCCAGCACGAACAGGATCCACGACGCGGCGCGGCCGCTGCCGCTGCCGCTGCCGCGGGCACGCCGCAACGCGTAGACCCCCAATCCGGCGAGCGCGACGGCGATCAACGCGGAGAGCGCCGGGCTCAACGGGACCACGATACTGGTGAAGTCGATTTCCAGGGTCGGTCCCGACTGCGCCACGGCCGACGCGGCAAACAGTGTCAGCGAAACGGCCGTGGCAAACATCGCAAATTTTGCATGCTTCATTGATTTTTCCCCTTGTTGAATTCAAATGGCGGCGCTGAAAACCGTGCACGACCCGCCTGGCGCGAGTTGCATGTTCGCCACGCGCGCTCGCAGCTGGCGGCGGCCAGTCTCACATGGCGGCGCAGGGGGTGCAAGCGGGGACCGAATTTTGCGCTGGTCGAGTGCGTCGCTGTTGCAGGTCCCATACCCGTCGCCGCGCGCGACTGCGAGGCAGCAGTCGTTGCGCCTTGCGCCAACAGCCCCGTCAGTCGGACGATTGCCACGGTGCGCGCCGCGGGCGCTCGCGCTTCTCTTCTTCCTCGATGTGGCCGAGGCGCGGCTTGACGAGGTCGCTGCGCGCGACCAGTCCGACCAGCCGCATCGAACCAATGTCGCTCACGACCGGCAGGCGCTCGAGGCGATTCAGTGCGAGTCGCGAGGCGACCAGCCTGCAGGATTCCTCCGGGAGCGCAACCAGCCGCGAAGCGTTCGCGCATGCGGCGCCGGCGCTGTCGGCGTCGAGCGATGCGGCCAGCGAGTCGCGATCGACGACTCCCACCAATGCACCGTCACGCACCACCGGAAACGCGCGATGTGCCTGCGTGGCGCCGAAATAGCGGGCGAGTGCTTCCCTGGCCGGCAGCGCTGCGTCGATGGTCTGCACGTCGCGCGTCATCACTTCCTCGACGAACTGGCGCTCGAGCGGGTCTACGCCGTACTCGCGATAGATGTGATAGCCGCGACGTGCGATCTTCTCGGTGAGGATCGAGCGACGCATCGTCAGCACGGTGAAACCGTACGACACCGCGCACGTCGCCAACAGTGGGAGCAGCGCATTGGCATCGCGCGTCAGGCCGAATGCGAACACCGTCGCGGTCAGCGGAGCACGCATCACGCCCGCCAGCGTCGCCGCCATGCACACCAGCGGCCACAGCATCGGATCGCCGCCTGGCAGCAGCGGCGCGATCATCACGCCAAGACCCGCTCCCATGATCAGCAGCGGTGCAAGGATGCCCCCCGACGTCCCCGATCCAAGCGCAATCACCCACATCACCGCTTTCGCGGCCAGCAAGCCGACGGCCGCGCCGATCACAATGTGGTTGTTGAGCAGGTCGCCGATCACGTCGTATCCGACACCAAGCGCGCGGGGTTCGAAATAGCCGCCGATGCCCACTGCGACGCCCCCCAGCGCCGGCCACCAGCTCCAATGCAGCGGAAGTGCGCCGAACAGGTCCTCGACCTTGTACAACGATGCGGAAAGAGCCGCCGACAGCGCCCCGCAGGCAATGCCGGCGAGCACGCACGAGGGCAACGCCAGCAGGCCGGGCGCGAGCGTGTTCAGCGGAAACAGGGGCCCTTGCGCGATCAACAGCGGCCGCATGAAGCCTGCTACCGAGCACGCGATCGCCACCGGCAACAGGCTGCGCGGACGCAACTCGAACAGCAGCAGCTCGACCGCGAGCAGTACGGCCGCGACCGGCGTGCCGAACACGGCGGTCATGCCTGCGGTCGCGCCCGCGACCAGCAACGATTTGCGTTCCGCGGCAGTCAGGTGGAAGTACTGAGCAATCAACGAACCGATGGCCCCACCGGTCATGATGATTGGTCCTTCCGCTCCGAACGGGCCTCCGCTGCCGATGACGATGCCCGACGACAGCGGCTTCAGCACCGCAACCTTCGCCGACATCTTGCTTTTGCCGAAGAGAATGGCTTCGATCGCCTCGGGAATGCCGTGTCCGCGAATCTTCTCCGAGCCAAAGCGCGCCATCAGTCCGACGACGAGTCCACCAAGCACCGGCACCACGATCACCCATGCGCCGAGCGCGTTTTCGGCCGGCGAGCGGTTGGCGATCGACAGCGTACCGAAGAAGAACAGGTTGGTGAACAGGCGGATCAGGTCGAGCAGCAACGCGGCCGACACGGTGGCGAAAGCGCCGATGACCGCGCCAAGCGCGGCCACCCGCAACAGCCGCGAATTGAGGGCGAAGTCGCCCTTGGCCGAAGTGGCGCTCACGCGCAGCGCCGCCTGCGGGCGCAGGGCGTTGACGTGGGGGAGGCGTGATCGAGAATCCACATGCCGGCCATTTTACCAAGCGTGGCCGCGCGGCCGATCGCAGTTCGCCCGCAACGTGACGAGTCGCGCGGGCTTCGAGGCATTTGCGCCGGCCACTCCCGGCGGGTTGGAGGTCGATCAGGCGGCGGTCGCGTCCGCGTGCAGCAAACGTCCGCCGTCGAAGGCCCAGTTTTCCCATTGGGTGTCGAGGAACACCGGCATCACGCGCTCGGGATCGACCCCGGCACGTTCACTGCCCACCACCGAAATGGTGATCAATGGCATTGCCGATCTCCCGCGATGCGCCGCGCGCCGCTCATGCTGCCGCTCGCTGGTTGAAAAAGCGCCGTAGCCGGGCGAAAGCGCGGATCCTCCGCTCGCGCACGTGGGCGGGAACGGCGCCGGTGCCCATCACGCTGACCATCGCAGGGGTTTGCGCCTCCACCAGCGTCAGGCCGTCACGCTCGATCGCCCACACGTCGCCCGGGCCCAGCACGAAATCGCGGCGGTCATGTTCCTGCGTTACCCACAGCGTGCCGCGCGCCACGCGCAGTGTCGTCCCGCGCGCGTCGTCGAGCTTCAGCAGGTCGCCCTCCGCCATGTCGAGGTGCTTCGAGTATCCGCTTTGAGGCATGTTCTCTCCTTGTGGTGTGTATGCGTACAATGCATCCATCCTGGTCATTCCCGGCAGCGCCGGTTGCCGCGCCGGTGAAACAAATTGTGAGCAGGAGTGGCGTTGGCGACAAACGACATATCGGAAGGGAACACATGCGTACAGATCATGCATAAGACGTTGAGGAAGCTGCCGTCGCTGGATTTCCTGCGTGGCTTCGAGGCAGCCGGCCGCACGCTTTCGTTCACGCGCGCCGCCGATGAGTTGTTCGTCACGCAATCGGCGCTGTCGCGGCAGGTCAAGGCGCTGGAGGAAGCGCTCGGCGTCGAGCTGTTCGCGCGTGCGCACCGCGCGCTCACGCTGACACCCAGGGGCGAAGTGTTCCACCGCGCGGTCAGCGACAACCTGCGGCAGATCGCGGATGCCGCGGAGCGCACCAGCGAGCGCGCGAGCGATCCAGGCGTGACGCTCACCACGACGGTGTCGTTCGCGTCGCTGTGGATAATTCCGCGACTCGCGTCCTTTCGCGCACGCCATCCCGACGTCGAAGTGTTCGTTTCCGCGGACGACCGCACCGTCGATCTCGCGCGTGGCGAAGTCGATATCGCGGTGCGCTATCTGTCCGAGCACAACGTGCCCGACGGCGCACACCGCTTGTTCGGCGAACGGCTGTTGCCGGTGGTCAGTCCTGCCGTGCTGCGCGAACCCTGCACGCCGCTGGCGCGTCCGGCGGACATCGCCAATCACGTGCTGCTCCATCTCGACGATTCCGAAGGTGTGCTGCCATGGCTCAATTGGCCGGCATGGCTCGCTGCGAACGGCGCGCCGAACCTGAAACCCGCCGGATCGCTGCGCTTTCGCATGTACGACCAGCTGATCCAGGCGGCTGTGGCCGGGCAGGGCGTGGCGCTCGGTCGGCTGCCATTGCTGGCCGAGCACATGCGCGACGGCCGTCTCGTCGCGCCGTTCGCCAAGCGCTACGATTCGGCGCGTGGCTATTACGCGCTGGTCGCGCCGCACGCGGCAGGACGCGCCGACGTGGATGCGTTCGTCACGTGGCTGGGCGACGAGGCGGTGCTGACGCGCGAGGCGGTGGCCGAATCCACGCTGCGCACGGCGCCAGTCGCGAACACGATCCGCATGAAGAAGAGGACATCACGGACATGACGCAGGCTTCCAATCCGCACGCGCTGCGTGCCCCATCCGCGTGGCTCGTGCGCCACGCTGGCCTGATTTCCGCGTGCGCTCGCGTGCTCGATGTCGCTGCGGGACACGGGCGGCAATCGATCTTCCTCGCGTCGCGCGGGGCGCGCGTGCTCGCCGTCGACCGCGATGCGGATGCGCTGGCGACGTTTGCCGCGACCGATGGCGTGACCACGCGCGTGGCCGACCTCGAGGCGGACCGCTGGCCGCTCGATGACGAGCGTTTCGACGCCGTGGTCTGCGTGCACTACCTGCATCGTCCGCGACTTGCGTCACTGCTGCAGATGCTTGGCGACGACGGGGTTCTGATCTACGAGACCTTTGCGGTCGGCAACGCCGCATTCGGGCGTCCATCCAATCCCGACTACCTGCTGCGCGACGGTGAATTGCTCGATCTCCTGCGCGGGCGGATGACGGTGGTCGCATTCGAGCAGGGATTGGTCGACGAGCAGGATGCCCGTAGCGTCGTGCAGCGCATCGCGGCCGTGGGACGCCGGGCATGGCCGCCCGCGCTAGCAGTGCCGGAGGGCGCGCGGCGCGACTGCGTAATCAGGTAAAATCGCGCGTTATGCCGCAACAACAGCCCCTGAGCGGAAGTCTTGTCGCCATCGTCACGCCGATGCAGGACGACGGCGCGCTTGACATCGCGGCATTGCGTGCGCTGATCGACTGGCACATTGCCGAAGGTACCGCCGGCATCGTCATCGTCGGCACCACGGGCGAGTCGCCGACCGTCAGTGTCGACGAGCACCAGATGCTGATCCGCATCGCGGTCGAGCACGTCGCTCGCCGCGTGCCCGTGATCGCTGGCACCGGCGCCAACAGCACGGCCGAAGCGATCGCGCTGACCGAGTACGCTCGCAAGGTGGGTGCCGATGCGGGGCTGTCGGTGGTGCCGTACTACAACAAGCCGACGCAGGAAGGCCTTTACCGCCATTTCCGCGCGATCGCCGAGCGCGTCGACCTGCCGCTGATCGTCTACAACGTGCCGGGACGCACCAGCTGCGACATCGGCAACGACACTATCGTACGGCTCGCCGAGCTGCCGACGATCATGGGCATCAAGGACGCGACCGGCGACCTGGTGCGCCACGTCGAGCTGGTCAAGCGCCTGCGCAACAAACCCGGTTTTGCGTTTTATTCGGGCAATGACGACACGGCGCTGCCGTACATGCTCTTGGGGGGGCACGGCGTGATCTCCGTCACCGCCAACGTGATGCCACGCGCCGTGGCGGCCGTATGCGCGGCCGCGCTCGGCGCAGACGTGGTCAGCGCACGCGCGCACAATGAACGCCTGATGTCGCTGCATACCAAGCTGTTCGTCGAGGCCAACCCCACCGCCGTCAAGTGGGCGCTTGCCGAGATGGGCAGGATTCGCAACGCGCTGCGGCTGCCGATGGTGCCGCTGTCACCGCAGTTCCACGACGTCGTCCGCGCCGCGATGCGCGAGGCGG
>JBDTJK010000428.1:0-4172 GCA_039935875.1 Casimicrobiaceae bacterium | reverse complement strand
TCCGACTACCGCAATCGTGTCGTTGCTGTACGTGATGGAAAACGGCGAGTCGGCTGAGATTGCAGTGGTCGGCTACGAAGGACTCGTTGGAATCGCCCTGTTCATGGGCAGCGAATCGACGCCCGATCGCGCAGTCGTGCAAAGCGCGGGCAAAGGATTTCGCATGCCCGCGAAGGCGCTCCAGGAAGCGTTCAGGAGCGCGCCCGTCATGCATCTGTTGTTGCGATATACGGCAGCGCTGATGGCGCAGATGGCGCAAACGGCAGTCTGCAATCGCCACCACTCGCTCGATCAGCAGTTGTGCCGCTGGTTGCTGCTGAGCCTCGACCGTCTTCCGAGCAAGGACCTGGTGATGACGCAGGAGCTGATCGCCAATATGCTGGGTGTGCGCCGCGAAGGCGTGACCGAGGCCGCGCTCAAGCTGCAGAAGGCCAAGTTGATTTCCTACGCGCGCGGCCACATCACCGTGCGTGACCGACCCGGGCTCGAGAAGCGCAGCTGCGAGTGTTATATGGTGGTGAAGAAAGAGTACGACCGCCTGCTGCCAGATCGCGTAGCGAGCTGAGCGGAAGAACTCGACGACGCACGTGGTCCGAGTGCATTGGCGTACAGACAACCTTGCGCGCGCCTGGACATCGGACACGGCTCGTCGTGGCAACAGCGGGATCAAACGAGCGGCAATCGCCCCTGCGTCCGGGCGCATGGATGGCCCGCTGGGCAATGCGGCAATCAACGATGTCGATTTGCGAGTCGCTGCCTCACTGGGCAAGCGCGACAGGTCGGCCGCTTCCTGCCAGGGATCGACACCCAAGCGTGCCAATGCCGACAGGACGCTGAGCTGCATGCCGTTGTTGCTGTTCCCACCGATCGTCGCCGTGAGGAAGCCATCGAACTCGGGATTGAAAGTCAAGGCGGAAGCAGGGCGCGCCACTTCGTCACCGAACGCAATGACCGCTATCGAACGACAAGGTCAGGCGGCCGCGCGCGTGGCGCTGGGGGCTGTGCATGCGACGCATCGCGGGTAACTTATTTGACTGGATTCACGGCACCAAGTCCCTCGAGGTCTCGCTCCTAAGGATCGCAGCGAACCGATCGGAACTCGAGCTCTGGTCGACCGCGCGATCATCAACGTTGTGAACGGCCGCCTTGGCAGGAAGCGTGAGCGTCTTTCGGCGAACAGTCGGCGCAATGCTCTGGCACGCCAAGATCAGCGTCTTGTCGAGTGACTTCGCAGTTCGGTAACTTACAGTGGGTACGTGTGCTACGTGCATGGCATCTCCAAGTCCTGGTCGACTGACGGCCCGCGCATATTGCGAGGCGCCTGAGCAGACCTGACTGGGTAAAGCTAGCCGCATCGTCGTTAACTGTCTGTGCGATACCGAACAAGCGGGCTCGACGCGGCATGGGACGCCTCACATTTCCATGACAAAGGCACGAACCGGACATTTCAATCGGGCAGTTGAACTTGATGGGGTTTGCAGCAACGCCAGGGTTGCACAACGTCGGCCTCGCTGCGAACCGATGTCTCGGTGAGCGGCCTGTCCGCGTCCCTCACGAACGGCACATGACTTTTTGGTGCGTTAGCGCACCGACACGGCGTGCGTTGGCGCATAGCGTGGACAAATTGCAACTGCGCTTGCGGATCGATCGTGAATCCTGCCACCTCCTTCTTGGCCGACATTTTTGCCGGGCACCCTTCGGCGCTTCGGCTTCGGGCGATGAACATCGTCCATGAGACCACGAAGGAACGCGGCGTGACGGTTTTGATACCGGGTTTTGATACCGAGTTCGATGGTCGATACGCTCAATTCGAATTCGACGACCGTCACGCTAGCGCTTGCGAACAAGGTTCTGCCCGATGCGGACAGTGCGCCGCGTGCTTCGCGCGAGGATCCGCAGATCGCTCCGCGCGACGTTTCGGCCTGACACAACGGCGAAGGGTGGACTCCGGGCTCTGCGATGGAACACACCACGTTTCTTAATTCGCCGAACGCCCGTCGTTCGACGCTCTCGAAGAAGGACTGACTATGTTGCGAAGCATGAATGACCTACGGGACTACGCCATCCGGGCGACTGATGGCGATATTGGCCACGTGACGGATTTCTATTTCGATGACCACGCGTGGGTGATCCGCTACCTCGTAGTCGATACCGGCACCTGGCTCTCGAGCCGGAAAGTATTGATCTCGCCGATCGCGATCGGCCAACCGAATTGGGCAGAGAGGGTTCTGCCCGTGTCGATCACGAGAGAGCAGGTGAAGAATAGCCCCGACATCGACACTGACAAGCCAATTTCGCGACAGCACGAGACACGATTCCTCGGCTACTACGGCTATCCGTACTATGGGGGTGGTGCGGGACTCTGGGGTGCGGGGATGCTGCCCGGGGCCATGATGGTGCCTGGGTACTTTGGCTCCGCGTCGTCACTGCGTTCCGAACAGTCAGAATCCGGGAAGTCCTTCGCTCGCGCGGAGGCTGCACGACACCAGAATGACGACCCTCATCTGCGCGCAGGCAAAGCGGTGATGTCCTGCCACATCGAGGCGACCGATGGCGACGTCGGCCACGTCGAGGATCTCCTCATCGACGACGAGACCTGGGCCATTCGCTACATCATCGTCAACACCAGCAACTGGTGGATGGGACACCAGGTTCTCATCGCGCCGCAATGGATCGGCAACATCAGCTGGCACGACGCCTCGGTCTCCGTCAACGTGACGCGGCAAGCGGTGAAAGACGCCCCACCTTATGGGTCAGCAACGGAGCTGAACCGGGTGTGTGAAGCCAGCCTCTACAAACATCATGGGCGTCCTGGCTATTGGGTGGCGGAAGAGAAACGTGCCACCGAACTGGCTGGCCATTGATCCCGCTTTGACCCGAATACCGCAACGGCTGCGGTTGCATGCATGCGCTGACGTGAAAGTCGGACATGACCATTCTCGGACCTGATGCAGCAACCAACGGGTGATCAGGCGCACAACAGATTTCTCTATCCAACGCAACAAGGAGATAACAATCATGAAACGCAACAAGACCTCGCGAGCGACGCAACGCTCAGCCGTTGCCTCTTCGCTAAGCGTGTGCGTGTGCCTTGGCTTTTCCGCTCCGCTGCTCGCCGCAGCGTTGCCGGATGCAGGTGCGATGCACAAGGCGTCGGGCGATATGAAAACCGCCGCGCAACCCAAGCCCGCGCAAAAATGCCTGGGTGACCTGCGCGCCTTGAGCGCCCAGATGCAAAAGGACGGCTACTGGTTGCAGGGAGCCGGTTACGGATACGGCTACCCGGTTTACGGCTACAGCTACGGTGAGCGGGCAGCGATGACCCCCGGTGGGACGCCGGAAACAAGCAGCTACTGGCGGGCGCGACCTGGCTACGAGGTCCGGACGCTCATCGCGTCGGCCAACATTCTCGCGCAGGATGGCCAACAGCAGGCGTGTACTGCAGTGCTCGCGGCGACCCGCGGCATCTACAACGGCTACGCGGCGGAAATGCGCAGTGGTGACGTACCGAGGGCGGACAGCCGAGGTTGGGCGCGCGCGCAAATTGCAACCGCCCAACCGGTCACCGGCGCCAACACCTCATTTCGGTCCGATCAGCTGGTGGGCACTGATGTCGTCACCCAGCAGGACGAGGGACTTGGCACCGTCCACGACATCGTCCTGAGTCCGCAAACCGGCAAGATCGCCTACCTGGTCATCGGCCGCGGTGGGGTGTTCGGCATCGATGAGAAATATATCCCCGTGCCATGGGATGACTTCAAGGTCACCGCCGGCAACAACCTGCTGGTTCTCGACACGACCAAGAGCGAGATGGACGCTGCGCCGCGGGTGAAGGAAGACCAGTTTTCCCCACACGGCAACTTTGGCCAGGAGAGTCAAAAGGTGGCCGACTACTGGAAGGCGCGCCCCGCGAAGTGATCCTCGCTGACTGATGGATTTCCATTCGCCGCAAGCACCCTGCAAAGGACGAATGGAATCCTCGATGCATCGGCACTCGACAATAAGTAGAACACGGGCAGCCGAATCCGGCCCACGTGCTCTTACCGCCCTGCGGGCTCAGAGTTGGCGGTATGGACCGGCTTCGGTTCGCACCGATGTCGTATCACGACGTCGGCGTAACAGATGCGAGGACGTCGATGAGTAAAAAGGAACAGAGTAAACGGGCTGGCGTC
>JBDTJK010000427.1:0-3542 GCA_039935875.1 Casimicrobiaceae bacterium | reverse complement strand
CGAGGAGGCCCTTGCGGCGTGAAGAAGAAAGTCGCGTTGAATGGCCGCAACGAGATCGGACACTCGGTCGAGCGTTCGCTGGATGAATATTTTCGCAAGCTCGACGGCGAGCCGGCAAGCGGAATTTTCGACATGGTGATCGGGCACGTCGAGCGCACGCTGTTGACCGCGATCATGGCGCGCGCGGGCGGCAACCAGACGCAGGCGGCCGACATGTTGGGACTCAACCGCAACACGTTGCGCGCCAAGCTCACCAAGTACAAGATCCTCTAGTGGCGGCAACCATGCGCGTGACGCAGGCGCTGCTGTCGGTTTCCGACAAGCGCGGCATCGTCGAGTTTGCGCGCGCGCTGGCGGCGCGCGGCGTCCGGCTCCTGTCGACGGGCGGCACGGCTGGCGCGATCGCCGCTGCCGGCCTCGAAGTGGTCGACGTGGCAAGCTACACGGGCTTTCCGGAGATGCTCGACGGTCGCGTCAAGACGTTGCACCCGAAAGTGCATGGCGGCATCCTCGCGCGTCGCGACGTCGATGCGCATATGCGCATGCTCGGTGAGCACTCGATTCCGACGATCGACCTGGTGGTGGTCAACCTGTATCCGTTCCGCGAAACGGTTGCGCGTGAGGATTGCACGCTCGACGACGCGATCGAGAACATCGACATCGGTGGCCCGGCGATGGTCCGTTCCGCGGCCAAGAACTGGAAGCACGTGGGCGTCGTCGTCGACCCCGACGACTATGCGCTGCTCGCCGATGAGCTGGCGCAAGGCGGCGGCATGCTGTCGTCGGCGACGTGTTTCCGCCTTGCGCAAAAGGCGTTCGCGCATACCTCGGCTTACGACGGCGCGATCAGCAACTGGCTGTCGGCGCGCGACGTCGATGGCAACGCACACGCATTCGCACAGTCGTTGCGCTACTCCGGCGAGAAACTGCAGGACCTGCGCTACGGCGAGAATCCGCACCAGGCTGCCGCCTTCTATCGGGACGAGGCGCCGGCGGAAGGCTCGATTGCAAGCTACCGGCAATTGCAGGGGAAGGCGCTGTCGTACAACAACATTGCGGACAGCGATGCGGCTTGGGAGTGCGTGAAGACGTTCGATGCTCCCGCCTGCGTGATCGTCAAGCACGCGAATCCGTGTGGCGTGGCATTGGCGCCTGGGCCCCTCGACGCCTACCGGAAGGCGCTCGCAACCGATCCGACCAGTGCATTCGGCGGCATCATCGCGTTCAACCGCCCGCTGGATGCCGCCACGCTGGACGCCGTGGCGGCGCAATTCGTCGAAGTGATCATTGCACCGTCGTATACCGCCGACGCGCTCGACGTGATCGCGCGCAAGCAGAACGTGCGTGTGCTGCAGGTGGCGCTGCCGGCGACGGTGTCGACAGGACAGCGAGACATGAAGCGCGTCGGTGGCGGGCTGCTGGTACAGGATGCCGACACGCGCAATGTCGGCGCGCACGGGTTCACCGCAGTCACCGCGAAGAAGCCGACGCCGGCCGAGGTCGCCGACCTGCTGTTCGCGTGGCGCGTGGCCAAGTTCGTCAAGTCGAACGCGATCGTCTACTGCCGCGATGCGCAGACGCTCGGCGTGGGTGCCGGCCAGATGAGCCGCGTCGACTCGTCGCGGATCGCCGCGATCAAGGCCGCCAATGCGGGGCTCGCGCTAGCCGGCTCGGTCGTCGCGTCGGATGCGTTCTTCCCGTTTCGCGACGGCCTCGATGTCGTCGCCGACAACGGTGCCGTCGCGGTCGTGCAGCCGGGCGGCAGCATGCGTGACGACGAAGTGATCGCAGCAGCCGACGAACGCGGCATTGCGATGGTATTCACCGGCGTTCGCCATTTCCGGCATTGAACGCCGCACAATCACGCACAAGGGCAGCCATGCAAACCCGTCGTTGGAGCAGTCTGATCGCAGCTACAGCGTGCTTGATTGCGGCACACGCGTCCGCGCAAGCACAAGCGAGCGCCGCCGATGCGTCGAGCGCAGGCACCGCGTCAGTGGCGCAGCCGCATGCGTGGATCGAATGCGATCGCATGTGGCAATGGGCCGGCGCGCAATGCGCAGGCCTCAAGGACGCGTGGAACACCGGAACGCCGACGTTGTACGTGAGCGGCTATGCGTGGCACGACCCCAGCACCTACTCGCAGGAGAAGCTCCACGAGTTCAATGACCGCGCATGGGGTCTCGGATACGGCTGGTCGAAGGATGCCGCCAACGGCGACAACTTCGGCTGGTACGCGATGGCGTTTCGCGATTCGCACTACCAGTACACCAAGGTGATTGGCTGGAGCTATGTCACGTACTGGCCCGCCAGCGAGGACCTTGCCGTCGGCCTCGGCTACACGGCGTTCATCGCATCGCGCCCCGATATCGCGCACAACTGGCCATTCCCGGCAGCCCTGCCGATTGCCAGCATCAAGGTGCACCGGCTCGAGGTGCTGGGGACGTTCATCCCCAAGCTCAACGGTGGCATCAACCACGGCAACGTGGGCTATTTTTTCGGACGCTATCACTTCTGAGCGCGCCATGACCCGCGCAGCGATCGAGGCCGCCGGTATCGCCGCCCCGGAGGCATTTCGCCGATGAACGTGATGATCATCGGCGGTGGGGGGCGCGAGCATGCTCTTGCGTGGAAGGTCGCGCAGTCGCCGCGCGTCGGCAGGGTGTTCGTTGCCCCCGGCAACGCCGGCACGGCACGCGAACCCGGCGTGGCCAACATCGCGCTCGACGATATCGCGCAGCTGGTCGAATTCGCCCGCAAGGAGAGCGTGCGGCTCACCATCGTCGGTCCCGAGGCACCGCTGGCCGCAGGCGTAGTCGATGCATTTCGCGCCGCCGCGATTCCGATCTTCGGCCCGACGCGTGCCGCGGCCCAGCTCGAATCCTCGAAGGACTTCGCCAAGTCGTTCATGGTGCGCCATCGTGTTCCCACTGCTGCGCATGCGACGTTCACCGACGCCGCCAAGGCGCACGCATACATCGACACGCACGGCGCGCCGATCGTCATCAAGGCCGATGGACTTGCGGCCGGCAAGGGCGTGGTCGTCGCGCTGACGGCTACCGAAGCCCACGCCGCGGTGGATTCGATGCTCGTCGGCAACACGCTCGGGGATGCGGGTGCGCGCGTCGTCGTCGAGTCGTTCCTCGAGGGCGAGGAGGCAAGCTTCATCGTGATGGTCGACGGCAGCAATGTGTTGCCGCTGGCATCGTCGCAGGACCACAAGCGGCTCGACGACGGCGACCGCGGGCCGAACACCGGCGGCATGGGGGCGTATTCGCCGGCGCCCGCGGTGACGCCGGCAATGCACGCGCGAATCATGCGCGAGATCATCATGCCCACGGTCAGCGGCATGGCAGCCGACGGCATTCCCTACACCGGTTTCCTGTATGCGGGCGTGATGATCGACGCCAGCGGTGATCCGCGCACGCTCGAATTCAATTGCCGCCTGGGGGATCCGGAAACGCAGCCGATCCTGATGCGGCTCAAGTCCGACCTGGTCGAGCTGGTGTTGCAGGCGCTGGACGGCACGCTGGATCGCGCGG
>JBDTJK010000426.1:0-4192 GCA_039935875.1 Casimicrobiaceae bacterium | reverse complement strand
GACCAAGGATGCTGCCAAGCAGAAGGCCGCGTGGGAGTACGCAAAGTTCATCACCGGCCCGGAGGCGCAGAAGATCATCGTCGAGACGACCGGCTACATGCCGCTTAACAAGCGCGCAAGCGGGCCGCAGTTCCTTGGGCCGTTCTACGACAAGAACCCCAACTTCCACACGGTCTTGCAGCAGGTTGACCGCGCGCTGCCGTGGCAAGGCTACCCGAGCGACACCGTGCGCATCTGGCGCATGCAGCGCGACATTATCAACGAGGTGATGCGAGGGCAGATCGCTCCCAATGCAGGCCTCGACAAGATGGCCAGCGAGACGCGCGCGATGATGAAGTAAACATGCGGAGCCGACAGTGAACGCGCGCGGCGCGATGCCGCGCGCGGGACTCTTGTTCGATCTCGACGGCACGCTGGCGCAGACCGAGCACCTGCATCACGCCGCGTTCAACGCACTGCTGGCCGAATGCGGCCGCTCGCTCGATCACGCGACCTTCCTGCGCCACGTGTCGGGGCGTTCGAACGCCGACATCACGGCGTTCCTGTTCCCCGACAAGGATGGCGCCGAGCGCGACCGCCTCGCACAGGACAAGGAGCGCTGGTTTCGCGAGCTGGCCACGGCGGGTGTCGAGGCAACGCCAGGCGCGGTGACGCTGCTCGACTGGGCACGCCGCGAGGGCGTCGCCACTGGCCTTGTCACCAATGCGCCACGCGAAAATGCCGACCTGCTGGTGGCGGTGCTGGGTCTTGAAGACGCCTTCGACGTCGTGATCAGCGCGGCGGAGCTCGCGCACAGCAAGCCGCATCCGGAATCCTACCTGGCGGCGATCGAGGCATTGCAACTCGACACCGCCCACACCCTCGCCATCGAGGACTCGCCCACCGGCATCGCCGCAGCGCGCGCCGCCGGACTTGCCGTTGTAGCGATCGCCAGCACGGCGACGTTGTCGTCACTGAGCGGCAGCGGTGCTGCACTGATTGTCCCGGACATGACCGACGCCGCGCTGTACAGCTTTGTTGCGCAGCGGTTTCGTCAGTCTGAGGGCTCGTAGTCTCCTGGGCCATCGAGATCGTCTCGGCGACCGGCGCGCCATCGACGAACAGGTGCCCGATGCAGGCGAACTTCCCGAGACCCTCGTCCATCCGAGCATGGACGACAGCGTGGCGATGGTGAACCAAGTCAGCGGTGCACTTGACACCGCCAGAACGATGGTCCTGCTTTGGACGCGCGGCTTGGTGCCACGTCGTTGGCGGTGCGTCCACGGACGCGACCAAGCAGGATGGATCGAACTGGCCCCAAGCGTCATCGCGTATCTCCACGGGTAAGCGCCTGCGATCCGGCGGCACGCTCTGCGGGCATGCGTGCGCCCCAGTAACCGTCGGGCGCGAACAGCGCACCAATGGCGGCGTCGAGCCAACCGAGGTCGTCGAGGCAATCCAGCAACGTGTAGCGCCGGCGAATGAGGCGTGCGCGACGATAGTCGCGTGCGAGGTCCGCTGCAGACACGCCGATGTCATCGACATGTGCGGCCGCGCCACATTCGGTGAGCCAGCCGGCGAGCATCGTCGCGGGCACGAGTTGCGCACGCAGGCGCGAGCGTAGCGTGGGCCAGTCGCGTGCGAGCCGTTGCATGCGCTCGGCGCACTGACCCTCGTTGGTCGCCTTGGCGGTAGTTTCTTTCCGTGCGCTGGCGACGAGCACCGGATCGTCGAATGAAGCTGCGAGTTCCGCCTCCAGATCGGGTGCCCGCGACACATTGCTGGCTGCGCGGAGTGTCGCGCGCGAGACAACGTCCTGAGCTACAAACCATTCGTACATCGCGAGCATCGCCACAGTTGCCACGCCGACACACGCACCGTGGGCCACCCGTTCGCCGTCAATCTCGAGACCCTCCATCTCCCATACGTGTGCGATCTGGTGATCGCTGCCACTCGCTGGGCGCGAGTTGCCATGCGCCTGCATCGCGAATCCCGCAACCAGCAGGCCGTTGACGAGGCCACGCAGGGCGCCGACATCGCGCGCGGCGATGCGCGCGGGTTGCGCGAGCCATGCCCGGACATGGTCCTGCACCAGCGCGAATGGCACCGGCGCGATAGCCTCCTCGCCAAGCGCATCGGCGAGCAGCCAGTCCGCGCCGGCCACGAGCTTGCCTGAAAGATCGCCGTATCCCCACGAGGCCATGCGCGCAGGCGCGGCGGCGATCACGTCGAGGTCGGCGACGACCGCCACGGGTGGCGCGCAGCCGAGCGTGCGCTTGAAGCCGTCGTCGAGCATCGACGCGCCCGACGCCGCGTAGCCGTCCATCGACGCGGCAGTAGGCACGCAAACGTACGCGACGCCAGCGCATTCGGCTGCGTACTTCACGACGTCGTTGATGACACCGGAGCCGACAGCCACTGGCACCACACCTGCTGCGCGCAGTCGCGCACCCAGTGCGCGCGCCGTATCGACGCGCGGCTTCAGCCGCGTCAATGCGTCGAAAACGATGGGCTCGGCCGTGGCAACGCCCGCCGCACGCAGCGTCGCGAGCACGTCGCGCCCTGCGGCTTGCATCGTATTGCCGTCGGCGACGATCGTATGCGTGCGTGCCGCCCCAAGGCGCGCGACGACGCCGGGGAGGCGTGCGATCGCGCCACTGTCGACGTCGACAACGCGCGTCACCGACGCGGCAGTGACTGCGTTCTCGAGCAATGCTCGTGAGTCGGTGCTCATCGCACGCCATCCGCCGCCGAGTCGCTGTGCTGGCCGCGTTTGGGGATCTTCGCGGCATTTGCGACCAGCCCGCGCTTGCCGCCTGGCGTCGTGCGCTGTGCACTCTCCAGACGTGCGCCACCATGCGCGAGCTGCATCGCGGCCCGCGCCGTGTCCTCGTCGCAGACAAGTACTGAGCCGAACCCGGCGCGCAGCGCTGCAGCGATCGCGCGCACCTTGTGTCGCCCACCGGCGGCGAACACGACGGTGGGGATGCTGGCGAGCTCGCGCAATGGCAACGCGATCGCGCGCCGATTCAGCGGATGGTCGACGAGGCGGCCTGCCGCGTCGATGAACTGGCCGATGATGTCGCACACGGCGCCGGCCGCCCGGAGTCCGGCGAGCCGCACGTCGTCGGGCAGCGCGTGGCGGACCAGCATCGAGCGCCGCGTGACGTCGCCGATGCTGAGCACCGCCACGTCGCAGGCCGCGACGCGCGCGAGCGCATCGCCGAATACCGGCTGCGCCATGATGGCGTCGCGTGAGGCTGCGCTGCTTGCGTATACGGGAGCGACGAGGTAGCGGCATTGCGAACGCAGGCGCCTCGCGACTTCGGCGGCGAGATCGAAGGTATTGACCTCGATGCCATGCGTGATCCCACCCATCATCGAGCACACCGACAGGTCGGGATAGCGCCCGAATGGCATGTGTCGGGCCATCTCGCGTAGTGTCAGTCCCCAGCCGATGCCGAGCCCGCGCGTGCGGTGGGTCTGGAGGTGATGCCCGACGAAGCCGGCGGCGGCTCTACCGACAACGACCGGTACGAGCTTGTCGTCAGCGGGCGTAGGCACAATCACCGCCGTGTCGAGCGCGAAATCCCGCACCAGCGCACGCTCGAGCGCAATGCAGCTCGTGAGCTCGGCGTTGAGCGTGATACCGATGAGCCCGCTGCGCTGCGCGTCGACCAGTATGCGATTGATACGCAGCCGCGTCGTGCCGAGCCGCCGCGCGATTGCCGCCTGCGTGTGCCCTTCCATGAAATAGAGCCATGCCGCACGCACCTCGATCTGGGCGTCGCCGGCCTTTCCCGGACACCCGTCGGGGGCACGCGTCGCCATCGCGGTTAGCTCGCTTTCGCGGCTTCGTACCCGATGATTCGCGCGACCTTGTCGGCCGAGCGTCCGCCTTGGTAGTCGGATGCGAGGAAGGTGTCGACCACGGCCTTGGCGAGTTCTGGCCCGACCACACGCGCACCCAGCGTCACGATCTGCGCATCATTGCTCATCCGCGCGCGCGCCGCCGAATAGGTGTCGTGCGCTTGCGCGGCGCGAATGCCGCGCACCTTGTTCGCCGAGATGGCCATGCCGATGCCCGTGCCGCACAGCAGCACGCCGCGTTCGTGGCGGCCAGCGGCGATCGCCTCGGCGACGGCGAAGGCGACATCGGGGTAGAGAACCGGACGCGCATCGAATGTGCCGTAGTCCTCGACTTCGACACCCG
>JBDTJK010000425.1:0-13117 GCA_039935875.1 Casimicrobiaceae bacterium | reverse complement strand
ACTGCCGTGCGACAGGGTCGCTGAATCGTCACTGCGCCGGCTATCCCGGTCGCACGGCGGGGCATGGCGCCATCAAGGGTAGTTGACGTCCGGCACCGGCCGGTCCTGCGGCAGCGGAATGAATCCTTCCTCCAGCGGCACGCGTGCAAACCGCCCGGCGGTCCAGTCGGCCTTGGCTTCCTCGATGCGCTCGCGCGAGCTCGCCACGAAGTTCCACCAGACGATCCGCGGTCCGTCCATCGGCGCGCCGCCCAGAAGCATCAGCCGCGCAGTGGACAGCGCGCGTAGGGTCACCGCTGCGCCAGGCCTGAACACCACCAGTTGGCTGGCGTCGTACGTGCCGCTTTCGCCCTCGACGGTGACCGCGCCTTCGACGACGTACGTGGCGCGCTCCTCGAATTCGCGTGGCAGAGCGATGCGCGCACCCGCGACGAGCGCGACATCCGCGTAGAACAGCGCCGAGTGCGTCGCCGCCGGCGACGTTGTGCCCGCATACGTCCCGGCGATCACGCGCACGCGTGCGCCGGCGTCCTCCAGCAGCGGCAATTCGTGCGCGCCGTAGTGACTGAAATCGGGCGCGGCTCGCTCATGCTGCTTGGGCAGCGCGACCCACGCCTGGATGCCGGCCAGCGACGAGCCTGCGGCCCGCTGTTGCGGCGCGGTGCGCTCCGAATGCACGATGCCTTTGCCGGCGGTCATCCAGTTGAGTTCGTCCGGTCGGATGGGCTGCACGCTGCCAAGGCTGTCGCGGTGCAGAATCTCGCCGTCGAACAGGTAGGTGACGGTGGCCAGCCCGATGTGGGGGTGGGGCCGTACATCGAGTCCGCTACCGGGGGCGAACTTCGTCGGACCCATCTGGTCGAGGAACACGAAAGGCCCCACCATCCGCCGCGACGCCGAGGGCAGCGCACGCCTGACAAGAAACCCGTCGCCGAGATCGCTGGTACGCGAAACAACCACCCGTTCCACGTCAGTCGCGGCCGCATCGGTCGCCCTCATGCCGCCGCCGACCGCGCAGGGGCAGCATCCGGGGTGGCGTTGGCGCAGTCGCGCTGGCCGGCGCGCAAGACGAGCCCGATCATCGCGCAACCTCGATTGCGGGGCGCGCTGGCTCTGGCGGGCAGGCGGTGCATCGGGCGTCGCTCAAACAGGCTGCGCGAACCCGCTTCGGTCCCTACGCCACTCCCCCGCCCGCCCATCAAGGTGAAGCGCGGGCGGCGCGGCGCATATCGATGTAGCCGCGGACAGACGCGATCACCAGCGGAAGCGCGCCCAGGAAGATGAACACCAGATCGCCGGGCAGGCGCATCCATTCGATGATGCGCGAGCGCTCGCTGCCGATGTAGTCGAGGCTGCGCGCATGCCAGTAGCCGTGCTGGACGACGTCCCAGACCTGCAGCACGCCACCGGGGAACAGGCTCAGCGCCACCATCATCGCGAGGCCCGCATTGGTGCCGAAGAACGCGACGCGCACGTATTTCTCGATGCGCGGCCAGTGTTCGTCGTCGCTGGTCTGGCGCAGTATGAACACCATCAAGGCGATCGCCAGCATGCCGAACACTCCCATCAGCGCAGCGTGGCCGTGGTTGGGGGTCAGCAGCGTGCCGACTTCGTAATAGCTGATGATCGGCAGGTTGATCAGGAATCCAAAGATGCCGGCGCCGACGAAGTTCCAGAAACCGACTGCCATCAGGAAGTAGAAAGTCCATTTGTGCGGGATCGCGACGGCCTTGCCGCAGATTTCGCAGTCACCGCGCGTCGTGCGCACGAAGTCCCATGCGTCGAGTGTCAAGAGCGTCAGCGGCACCACCTCGAGCACCGAGAACATGGCCGACATCGCCATGTTGAAATCGCTGTGGCCGGTGAAGTACCAGTGATGCCCCGTGCCGATGAGTCCACCGAGGAAATACAGGATCGCGTCGAGGTAGATGACACGCAGCGCGACGTTGCGCCGCGTCAGCCCGAGCTGGTAGAACGTCAACGCCACGATGGTCGTCGCGAAGAACTCGAAGAATCCCTCGACCCACAAGTGGATGATCCAGAAACGCCACGTGTCCACCACCGTGAAGTTCGTCTTTGCGCCATAGAACAGCGCGGGCACATAGAACACCGGAATCGCCAGCGCCGCCACCAGGAACATGCGGACCAGCGGCGATGCCGAGGGTTCCGTCAGCCTGCGCGGCCGCACCAGCGTCCACAGCATGGCGAACCACGTTAGCAACCCCGCGATCAGCAGGTATTGCCAGACGCGGCCAAGCTCCAGATACTCCCACCCCTGGTTGCCGAGCCAGAACCACCAGTCGCCAAGCATTTGCGACAGGCCGAGCCACTCGCCGAGAAGGCTGCCGCCGATGACCACGGCAAACGCAGCGAACAGCACGTGCGTCCATCCTGCAAGCCAGCGCGGTTCGTCACTGCGCAACGAGCGGGCGAGAAACAATCCGGCGGCGACGTATGCCGTGGCGATCCAGAAGATCGCCGTCTGCAGGTGCCAGATGCGCATCAGGTTGCTGGGGAACACGCGCTCGAGCTGGAAACCGTAGAAGCTTCCGGGATCGGCGCGATAATGCGCAACAGCCCCGCCCACCAGCGTCTGCATCAGGAACAGCAGTGATACGACGACGACAAATTTCAGCAGCGCGCGCTGTGCCGGACTCGATTGACCCGGCAGCAGGTGCGGATGCACGTGATGGCCGCGCGTGATCCAGCCCAGGTAGTCGAATTTGCCGAAAGCGAGTAACACCGCGGCCGTGCCGGCCAGCAGCACGATCAGGCTCAATGCGCTCCACAACAACGCGTCCGGCGTCGGCGTGTTGCCAACGCTCGGATCGTAGGGAAAATTGTTGGTGTATGAATTGTCGTGACCGGGGCGCGCTGCCACCGATGCCCAGGCAGCCCACGTCACGAAAGCGGTGAATTGACCGAGCTCGGCGGGATCGGTGATGAGGTCGGCCTTCAGCCCGCCGTTCTTGGCGGGGTCGCGAAAATAATCGGTCCAGTATCCGATCTGCTGGCGATAGGCGGCGGTCTCCGCTGCAGTCAGGTGCAGCGTGGCGCTGGCGGCATCGTAGCGGTTGGTCTTGAGCGTAGCCGCGGTTTCGCCGTGCACCGCCGCCTGCTGCGGCGGCGTCAATGCGGCCAGCGGCCGCTGATACCGTTCGACTGCAATCGCATCGGCGGTGACCTCGCCCATCCGGTGCAACGCCAGCGCCGCGTAATCGGGACCGAGGTATGCACCGTGGCCCCAGATGCTGCCATTGGCCATCAGTCCATATTTGAGAAAGACCGCCTGGCCGTCGCCGATATCCTCCGCGGTGAACAGCGTAGCACCCTGCGCATCGACGGTTTTTGCCGGAATCGGCGGTGCATTCCGATAGCCGAGCATCGTGATCGCGATGAGACCGCCAAAACCGCATACCATGACGATGCCGATGCCGCGCAACCACCAGGGGGACAGCGGTCCGTCGTCGTCCGTCAGCGGTTGCGCAGCATCGTTCATGATTTTTCTCCGGGTTGATTCAGCGAGGATCGAACAGCACAGGATTGTGCGACTGTCGACACGGTGTTCGAGTCATTCATCGCCTCATTCAGCATGACGTCGGCCACAATCACCCGTCAGTGCGAAGCGCTTGAAGTCGAGGTAACTCTCGATGAATTTTTGCCGGTACTCAGGCAACGACGCGAAATGCGGTCGCAAGTGACCCCGTTTCTGGCTGTCGAGCACGGCGCTGCGATAGATGCCCGCGGTGCGCCGGCAATAGTCACATGTCCCTGCCATTCCGTCGCGCTCGTGAAGAAACGCGATGCATCGCCATTCGCGCGGGTAGCGGATGCTGCTCGCGATGCCTTGCGACGCGGCAACCAGGCGCGTTTGGCTATCCCGCCGGTCGATCGTGCCGTCCGGCGCGTCATCAGGCACGCCGGCCCGCGATGCGATGGTCATATCGATTCCTGCGCCATGCGCAGCTTGATGAGCTCTATGGCGCGCGATGGCTTGAGCCCTTTCGGACACACTTCCGTGCAATTCATGATCGCACGACAGCGAAACAGCCGATAGACGTCGTTCAGTTCATCGAGGCGCGCCGGCGTTGCGCGGTCGCGACTGTCGACGATGAAGCGCTCCGCCTGTAGCAGCGCTGCCGGACCGAGGAACTTGTCAGGATTCCACCACGAAGACGGACATTGGCTGGTGCAGCATGCGCACAGGATGCACTCATATAGACCATCGAGCTTTGCACGCTGCGCGGGCGTCTGCAGTCGCTCCTTCTGCGGCACCGGCTCGTCATTGACGAGATAGGGCTTGATCGCGTGGTACTGCCGGAAAAAACGCGTCATGTCGACCACGAGGTCGCGTATGACCGGGAAACTGGGTAGCGGCCGCAGTACCACCGGCTGGCGAATGCCGTTCAGCGGGGTGACGCACGCGAGTCCGTTGCGCCCGTTGATGTTCATCGCGTCGGACCCGCATACGCCCTCGCGGCAGGACTTTCGAAACGTCAGCGAATCGTCGCTGGCCTTGATGCGCATCAGCACGTCGAGAAGCATGCGATCGGCAGACCCGGGCTCGACCTCGTACTGCTGCATATGCGGCTTTTCGTCGGTCTCCGGGTTGTAACGAAAGATCGAGAGCTTCATGCTGTCAGGTGTGGTGCGAATTCACTCAAACGCGGGCGAGCCACAGGATGCGGATGGCCCATGTGCCGATTCCGGCCAACGCCAACGCGAGCAGTGCGAGCACCGACGCACGCACGGCAAACGGTTTGACATAGTCGAGAATCACGTCGCGCAGTCCTACCCAGGCGTGCGCCAGCAGCGCGGCAAAAAAAAGCGACGCCGCGACGTTGATGACGGGATCCATCATCCAGCGATGCCAGGCGACATAGGATTGCGGCGGGTTGAACAGGAAATGCGCGAGCACGAACAACATGAAGAGCAGCATGTAAACCGCGGCGACCCGTTGCACGAGCAGCGCGCGCAAACCGGAAAGCACCCTCGTCAAAACAACGCTCCTGCGGCGATCAGCGCCAGCGCGACGCCGGCGACATTGACGGTCCACGCACTGCGCCGCGCCGGCGGAAGCAACGAGCCGATGTCGATGTCGCTCAGCAGGTGCCGGATGCCCGCCAGCAAATGATGAGCCAGTGCCCAGATGACGACGACGACGGCAACCCTGACCGCCGGCGGCGTCAGTAACGAGGCCAGCGACGCATACGATTGTTCGCTGCGCAATGACAAGTCCAGCGCGTAAATGGCCGCCGGGACGGCGCACGCGAGGATCACGCCGCTGATGCGGTGCGCGATGGATGTCAGCGCGCCCACCGGCAGCTGGATCTGCGCCAGGTTCAGGAACACGGGCCGCGGCGCCGGCACTTGCGTCCTCCTCATTCAATCAACAGATGAACGGAATTCGCGACGGCTGCGTTCCGCGTCCGCAGTCGCGCCGTCGCGCGACGATCAATGTCCCGACGAGTCGGCGCTGCGGCTCGCTTCGAACAGGAACCACGTGCGGCGCTCGGTCTCGTCGATCCACACCTCGATCAGGCTGGCGGTCGCGATGTCGTGATGGTCGTCGACGACATTGTGCGCTTCGCGCAGGCGCGCGGCGAGCATCTTGTTGTCGTCACGCAACTCGGCCAGCATGTCCAGCGGCTCGACATAGTCGGCGTCGTTGTCCAGCACGCGTTGCGTGCGCGCGATGTGCCCGATCGAGCGCAGCGTGGTACCGCCGAGCTTGCGGATGCGCTCCGCGATCGGGTCGCTCATCGCATAGATCTGGTCGGCCTGCTCGTCGAGCAGCAGGTGGTAGTCGCGGAAGTGCGGGCCGCTCATGTGCCAGTGGAAATTCTTGGTCTTGAGGTACAGCGCGAACACGTCGGCGAGGATGGCATTCATCGAGCCCGTGATGTCCTTGGTGGCCGCACGCGTGATGTCGGAGGGCGTGGCCAGCGGCGCCTTGCGCAACGCTTTCTGGCGATCGAGATTCTTTTCGGATTTGGCGGGCTTGGCGGATTTCTTCATGACGTCGATCCTTGCAGGTTGATGGGCACCGCGGCAGCGGCAGGCTCGTCCGATTTGAACACGCGTGCGCAAATGGCGCAACGCGACGACTGGGCGCGCTAAACGTGGGTTCCCACGCGCGTTGCTGCGCTGGCGTCGAAGGGCATCGCGTCGCGTCGGCGGCGCGACGGCAGCCACAGCAGCAGCAGGCCGAGAGCGGCTGCCGCTACCGATCCGCTGAATACTGCGATTTTCGCTGCAGCGAAATCTCCCGCGTCTGGGAACGCCTGCCCGGCGATGAACAGCGACATCGTGAAACCGATACCGGCCAGCACCGCTGCGCCACAGAGCTGGCGCCACGAGTAAGCGAGCGGCTTGGCAGCCAACCGCAGCCACACCGCGAGCGCGCATCCAGCGAGCAAGCCAACCGGCTTGCCGACCAGCAACGCCAGCGCGATCGCCGCCACCAGCGGCCACCGATCGGTCATTGCGCCGCCGCCGAGCGCGACCCCCGCATTCGCCAGCGCGAACAGCGGCAGCACGAGGAAACTCGACCACGGCTCGATCGCGCGCAGCGTGCGCGCAGCGGGCGACTCGAGACGATCGTGGATCGCGTCGAGCGCCTGCAGTGCCGGACGCGCGGGCCCTTCGCGCAACGCTTCCTGGCCGTGCCTGATCTCGGCGTCGAGGATCGTTGCGGCCTGCGCTTTCAGTGCGGCGAGATTGGGTGGTGGACGCGTAGGAATCATGGCGGCCAGGATCACGCCCGACAGCGTCGGGTGCAATCCGCCGGCGTGCACGCAGATCCACAACGCGACGCCGAGCACCGCATACGGCAGCGCGCGGTAGACGCCGGATCGGTTGAGCAGCAGCAGCGATCCGGTGATCGCCGCCGCGCCCAGCAGGTAGCCTTCGTGCAGCGAACCGGAATAGAACAGGCCGACCACCACGATCGAACCCAGGTCGTCGACGATCGCGGCGGCAGTCAGGAACACGCGCAGCTCGACTGGCACGCGGCGCCCAAGCATCACGATCAGCGCTACGGCGAACGCCGTGTCGGTCGTCATCGGCACGCCCCACCCGCGTTGCCACACGCCGTGCGGTATCAGCGCCAGGTAGACGAGTGCAGGGACGACCATGCCGCCCAGCGCCGCGGCGATCGGAAACGCCGCCATCCGCCACGACGCGAGGCGCCCGACAGTGAACTCACGCTTGATCTCCAATCCGACGACGAGGAAGAACACGGTCAGCAAACCGTCATTGATCCAGCCGAACAGCGGCATGGCGAGGCCGGCATCGCCGAGGCGGATGCCCAGCGGCATCTGCCACAGCGCGATAAACGGCGCGGCGAACGGCGAATTGACCGCCAGCACAGCCAGCACCGACATCACCAGCAGCAGCACGCCGGTGGCGGGCGCCCAGCTCGCGAAGTCCACGGCTGCAGAATGCACGCGGTGCCCGAGCGAGCCGAGCATCGCTTCCGACAGCGCAACTTCGTCCCACGCACCGTCATAGCGGCGCCCGTTGATGAAAAACGTGGGTGTCACGCGCACGCCGCCGTGCTGCGCGCTGGCAATGTCGTCGTCGACACGCGCTCGTGCATGCGCCAGCGACTGTGGATCCGCAGGCAGCGCGAATTCCGCTTTCACGTTCGAAAGATCGTCCTCGACCAGCGACTGCGAGCGTGTCATCAGCTCGACGTGCGCGCGCCAGAACGTATCGCCGTCAGGCGCGGTCTCCGCGAGGTCGGCCGCACGGCGCGCAAGATCGCTGCCGGTGATCGGCCGTTGACGAAAAACGTAGCGCATCCGGTCGCCAAAGCGATCGCGCAGCTTGCCGACTTCGGCATTGGCGACGCGGCAATAGGGACATGCGTAGCTGCCGTACTCGACCAGCGTCAGCTCGGCGCGCGGCGGTCCCAGAAAATGATCGCGCGTGGCGTCGACGGCGCGATCGAGCCGGTGCGCGTCGCTGGGCACGCTCGCCGCTGGCGGCGCATTGAGCCCGCCGGTCACGCTAGTCCCGATCCATGAAGGCGGCGACCAGCGGATCGCTACGCAACCGTGCGAGCGTCTGCGCATCCGGCAGTTGCGGCTTGTCGCGTGCGGCGTCCACCATGCACAGGAAGCCGAGCGCCTCGCGCGAACCCGCACGAAACTGGTGCCACGTCAGCGTAGGCACGCTGACCAGGTCGAAGCTGCGGATCGCATGCACACCGTCGCCGACCAGCACTTCGCCGGCACCACGCAATACCATCACCGCATGTGCGTGCACGTGGCGCTCGAGCGTCGAATGGCCGCCCGGCGCGACTTCGAAATAACGCAGTTCGGCGTGCATGTCGGCGCGGCCGAACAGCACCTGCCGCGTGACATCGCGAAACGGCGCGCCGGCATCCCGCTTGTATTGAAGGCGCGCGACCTCGTCCCACCGATAGCCATCGGCCGCGGGCAGAAAGGAGCGCACCGGAGACTCGCTCATCGGCTGTTCGCGGCGACCGCCTCGACGAATGCACGGCTGCGTGCGCCAAGCCCATCACGCGCCAGCAGCAGGCTGCCGCCGATGAGCAGCATCACATCGACGCCGAAACGACCGCACATCTCCGGCACGCGCTCGACCGTCATGCCGCCCGCGGCCACCGGAAGCACCGGTGCAAGACCGCACCACGGTTGCCGCGCTGCGGTCGCGATATCGATGCACTGGGACGGCGCAGAGCCGAAACGGCCGCCGTGATTCGGAAAGATCGTCGCATCCGCGCCCAGCAGCCGGAACAGCTTGCCGAGCAGTACCGGCGGATGCATGCGGGTCACGCCCGCCAGCGCCGGGTGCGCGAGTATCGGCATGCGTGCCTCGCCCGCCAATGCGGACAGCGCAGCGACGCCGCATACCATCGGCGCCAGCATCAGCATCGCCACGCCACACTCGCGTGCCACCGCGACCTGCTCGCGCATCCGCGCATAGTGGCCGCCGAGGCTCGGCGCGTATACGCAGCGTCCACCGGTATCGCGATTAGCCTGGTCGATCGCGTGCTGCACCGCGCACACGCGCTCGGCGAATGGTGCTGCGGTCTGATCGGCAAGTCCGTGGTCGTCCTTGATCACGTCGATGCCCGCGCTTGCCAGCACGCCAGCCAGTTGCGCGAGTTGCGTCGCGGCAAGTCCTTGGGGCTTAAGCGCCGAGCAGGTCAGCGCGCGCCCGCGCACACCGGTCATTTCGCGCAAGCCCTCGATGCCGAAGCGCGGGCCGCCGAAGTGCGCTGCCATCGCCGGTGGGAAGTCGACGTCGACGAGCGCGACGTCCTGCTGCAGCGACACGTTGCCGAACAGCATGTTGAGGAGCTGCCCCGCCTCCCCGCCGACGGTTTCGACGGCAAGCTGCAGCGTCACGTCGAACGCGTCGGGACCCGCCACCGCGATGTCGTCGACACGAGCGACTACTTCACGCAGTACGCGAACATCCGTCACCGCCTCCAGCGGCAGCTCGACGCTTTGCTCCAGCGCGATCGCCTGCGCGCGAGCGGCAATCGCCGACGCAGGCGCCTGCACGCGATACGTCGCGCGAAACCAGCTTGCGCCGGTCTCGCGTTGACGCAGCGCAGGAGTGGACCTCGTCATGGATCGATTCTAGCGGAGGGCGGCGCCGACCGGGCGTGCACCTGCGCAGCCTCCGCGACGACGCCGGCGACGCGTCGCGGGAAACGCTTGCCAGGATCAACCGGCCCCGAGCAGCGCGGGCAATTGTGCGAGCGTATGCACGCGTCGATCCGGAGCACCCGGCAGGCGCTCGTCGCACGCATTGCCACGATTGCACCAGACGACCTGCATCCCGAATGCCGACGCCGCCCAGGCGTCCCATCCGTTCGACGAGCAGAATGCGATCTCTCCCGCCGTCACGCCGAGGCGGTCGACAGCGAGCTGGTACACGGCCGGATGCGGTTTGTACACCCCGACCGCCTCGACTGATAGCACGGCGTCGAACATGTCAGCGAGGCCGGCGCTGTCGATGGCGGCATCCAGCATTGCGGGCGATCCGTTGGACAGGATCGCAGTGCGCAATCCCGCCTGCCGCAAATCGCGCAGCATCTGCGGCACTTCCGCGAACGGGCGCAACGTCGAATAGAGTGACAAGAGTCGCTCGCGCAATCCCGGGGTGCTGATCGACAGCGACGCGAGCGCGAAATCCAGCGCGTCGCCGGTGACCTGCCAGAAATCCGCATGGCGCTGCGCGACGCTGCGCAACCACGTATATTGCAGCTGCTTGTCGCGCCACAGCACGCCGAGCGCACCAGCCCGTCCCCCGAGCTCATCGCTGCATGCGGCTGCCGCGGACGCAACGTCGAACAGCGTGCCATAGGCGTCGAATACGCATGCGCGGATACCCGCGAGCGGGGCAACCGATTTGTCGCGGGCGATGACGGACACTGGCATGGTGACCATCATATAATCAGGTGATCCGCTCAGACCAGTGCCGCGGTGACGATCACGTCGACGCCGGCGGCCGGACGGATGGCGGCCGCAGGTAGCAACTCGCCCGCGCGCCACGCCGCGATCGCGTCGCGCTTGTCGTCGCCGTCGACCAGGAACAATACCTCGCGCGCGAAGCCGAGACGCGACGCGCTGAGCGATACCCGCTGCGGCGGAGGCTTCGGCGCATCGAGCACGGCGAGTGCGGCCGGACTGCCGCTCGCGTCGCCCCATGGATGCCCGGGAAACAGGCTCGCGGTATGCCCGTCGTCGCCAAGTCCCAGCAACACCAGGTCGAATTCCGCGACCTTCGCAAGCGTCCTCGCGTAACGCTCGGCGCCGATCGCGGCACCGAGCTCGGCGGGGATCGGATGCACCTGCGCCGGCAGCAGCGCGACATGGTCCAACCATGCCGTTGCCGCCATCCGCGAGTTACGTTCGGTATCGTCGACCGGCACGCAACGCTCGTCGCCGAACCACACGTGCCATGCGCCCCAGTCAGTGCTGATGCCGCGTAGCCGGGCGTACGTGCCCACGGGCGTATTGCCTCCGGCCAGCACGATGTGGAACTGTCCACGTGCGTCCAGTGCGCGTGCGGCCGCGGCAACGATGCGCGCCGCAGCGCGCACGCCCATCGCATCGCGGTCCGCGACCGGATGCCAGCGGCAGGTCTGCGCCGCATTCACGCAGCGCCGCCCAGCCAGCCACCGCTGAACCCTGCGCGGCGCAATCCGCCCGCAATGTACGGGCACGCGCGCATCAACCGCCAGATCAGGTCGCTGCGGTAATTCTCGATCATCGAACAGATGGGACCCTGGTTGAGCCCGTAGTGCCAGGGCGAAACCCAGCCGTTTGGATTGTGCGATTTCGCCGGATAGGTGGGATTGAACGTCGCCTTGAACCCGTACGCATTGCCGCTCTTAAGATCGAGACCGTGGACCATGTAGTCGATCGCTCGCAGCACGATTTCCGGTGCGAACGGCAACGATGCAACCACACCCCAGGGCGCCAAGGTGCCATCGTCCGGACCGTAAGGCACACCACGCGCCAGATAGTCGTAGAAACTCCGCTGCACGCCATCGACCTTCGCGGTGGTGGGACCCGGGCCGTCACTCGCGGTGATGCCCCAGCAATCGGGGCCGTATTGCGCGAACTTGAGGGGATTGTCGATCGCATATGCGCGCTGTGCATACGTGGCGCGACGGCTGTTCTCGAAATAATCAATCCCCTTGCCGCGCATGTACGCATCCTGGATGCCGCGAAAATCGATCCAGATGTGCGACAACTGGTGGATGAACAACGGGCCGGCGTAAACGTACTGCTGGCCGCAGCACTCCTTCCACTCGTAGGTCGACACCCAGGCCGGATAACTTGCATCCGGCAACGGGAAGTCGGGAGAACCGAGGCCAAGTACGTACAGGATCAGCGCTTCGTCGTAGCCCTCCCAGCGCCATCGCAGGAATCCGCTTTCCGGTTTCCACCCATGGGTGACCGTTGCACCACCGTTTTGCGCCCACTTCCAGTCGGCACGCCGATACAGTGCATCGGCCGTGCTGCGGATTTCGCGTTCGGGTGCGGTATCAGCGTCGAAATAGGCCGCCGCCGTCAGCATGCCGGCCAACAGCACCGCGCTGTCGACGGTCGACAATTCGGAGTGCCACGCGCGGCGTCCGGAATCCATGTCGAGAAAGTGATAGTAGAAACCGTGATACCCGGTGGCGTCGGCCTGCGGACCTTGCGCGCTGTCAGCAAAAAACCGCAGCGTGGTGAGCACCTTCTGCGTGGCCGCGGCGCGCGCGATGAACCCGCGTTCGACGGCGACCGGATAGGCCGTCAGTCCGAGTCCCGTCGCTGCGATGCTGGACGGCCAGTTGGTCGTCGTCTTGTCGAGCACGAGTCCATTGCGCGGGTGGGTTTCGTGCAGGAAGTAACGAAACGCGTCGTGCTGCAGGGATTCTAGCATCGCGTCCGCTGAAGCGCCAGCGACGCCTGCTGCTGTCGTCGCGGCACCGCGCGTTGCGCGGGCGCCAGTCATCGGGGCTTGCTCCGCGCAGCCGCGCCCCCCACGCCCAGTGCGGCGTCGACCATCGTCTGCGCCTCGCGCACGATCCGCGCGAGATGCCGCTCGCCACGAAAGCTCTCCGCGTAGATCTTGTAGATGTCTTCGGTGCCCGACGGCCGCGCGGCGAACCAGCCGCTGGCGGTGACCACGCGCAGGCCCCCGATCGGCGCGTCGTTGCCCGGCGCGCGGTCCTCGATGCGCAGGATCTTCTCGCCAGCCAGCGTCGTGTGCCGGAATTCGCGTGGCGCAAGCTTCGCAAGGCGCGCCTTCTGCGTCGCGGTGGCCGCGGCCTGCACGCGGCGCTCGACAGGTTCGCCGAGCTCGCGGGCCAGCGCACGGTAGCGCTCGCCGGGATCGCGCCCGGTACGCGCAGTGATTTCCGCCGCCAGCAACGCCGGAATGATGCCATCCTTGTCGGTCGTCCACGCGCGCCCGTTGAGCCGCGAAAAACAGGCGCCCGCGCTTTCTTCACCGGCGAATCCGAGCGCGTGCGTTGCGAGGCCATCGACGAACCACTTGAATCCGACCGGCACTTCGAACAATGCACGGCCGAGGCGCTGCGCGACGCGATCGATCAGCGCGCTGCTGACGACGGTCT
>JBDTJK010000424.1:0-2779 GCA_039935875.1 Casimicrobiaceae bacterium | reverse complement strand
TTCATGCCTTGCCTCCAATGACGATGCGCGCACGCAATGCACGCGACGACGGAATTTCACTGTGCGCGAGGACGCGCAGTTGCGGGACGCCGCGGCGCACCAGCCTTGCCAGCGGCGCACGCAGACGGTCGGACGTGATCAATACCGGCGGCAGTGCCGATGCTTCCTGCTGGCGCATCGCATTGCCGAGTTCGCGGATGATGGTGTCGGCGAGATCCGGCTCGATGCCGCCACTCTCCGCGGCGCTGCCGGTCAGCACCTGCGACAGCACGCGCTCCAGCTCGCCGTCGAGCGTGATCACTGCAAGCTCCCCGGCAGGGCCGAACAGGTTTTGCACGATGGCCGGTCCGAGCGCCACGCGTACCGCGGCCGTCAGTTCCTGAGGGTCCTGCGTGCGCGGTGCATGGTCGGCCAGGGTTTCGAGGATGGTGCGTGTATCGCGCAGCGGCACCGCTTCGTCGAGCAGGTTCTGCAACACCCGCTGCAGCGACGCCAGCGGCAGCAGTTTCGGCGTGACTTCCTCGACCAGCTTCGGCAGCGACAGTGCGACGCGGTCGAGGATCCCCTGCACTTCGACGCGGCCGAGCAGTTGCGCGGCATGGCGGTTGACGAGCGTCGACAGGTGCGTGGCGACGACCGTGCCGGCATCGACGACGGTATAGCCCATTGCACGCGCCTGGTCGCGCTGCGCGCCGTCGATCCATTGCGCGGGCAGCCCGAATGCCGGGTCGGTGGTCGGGTGTCCGGCAAGCGTGCCGCTCGCGCCACCCGGGTCGATGGCGAGGAACGCGCCCGGACGACATTCACCCTGCGCGATCGTGACGCCTTTCAGCAGGATCCGGTAGGCATTGGGCGCGAGCTCGAGGTTGTCGCGGATGTGCACGGCCGGCGGCAGGAAGCCGATGTCCTGCGCAAACTTGCGGCGAATCGCACGGATGCGGCGCAGCAACTCGCCATCCACGCCCTTGTCGACGAGCGGAATCAGCCGATAACCGACTTCCAGTCCCAGCACGTCCACCGGTGTCACATCGTCCCAGCCGACCTCGGCGGGCTCGCCGTTGATCGGCGACGCATCGATCGTTGCAGCGTTGCCGGTGACGCGGCGGCGGCGCATCAGCGCGCGCGCGCCAAATCCGAGGCCTGCTGCGAGGAGCAGGAATGCGACGTGCGGCATCGCCGGCACGAGTCCCAGCGTCAACAGCACGATCGCGGCAATCGCGATGCTGTGCGGCTGGCGCAGCAATTGCGCAACGATCTGCGGACTGGCGGCTTCGGTCTTGCCGACGCGCGAGACGACCAGGCCGGCCGCCGTCGAGATGACCAGTGCGGGAATCTGCGCAACGAGGCCGTCGCCGATCGCCAGCAACACATAGTCGTGAGCCGCCTGCGTCAGCGACATGTCGTGCTGCAGCACGCCGATCGCCAATCCGAAGATCACGTTGATGAACAGGATGAGGATGGCGGCGATCGCGTCGCCGCGCACGAACTTCGATGCGCCATCCATCGCGCCGTAGAAGTCGGCCTCGGTGGAGATCTCGACGCGGCGCTTGCGCGCCTCGTCTTCGCCGACCAGCCCCGCATTGAGGTCGGCGTCGATCGCCATCTGCTTGCCGGGCATCGCGTCCAGTGCGAATCGCGCACTGACTTCGGCAATGCGGCCCGCGCCCTTGGTGATGACCACGAAATTGATGACGACGAGGATGGCGAATACGACGATGCCGACCGCGAAGTTGCCGCCGACCAGGAACTGTGCAAACGCCTCGATCACCTTGCCCGCTGCGTCCGGGCCCGTGTGGCCGTGCAGCAGCACGACACGGGTTGACGCCACGTTCAGCGACAGGCGAAACAGCGTCGTCAGCAGCAGCACCGTCGGAAACGCGGCGAAGTCGAGCGGCTTCACCGCGTACATCGCCGTCAGCAGCACGATGATGCCGAGCGCGATGTTGAACGTGAACAGGAGGTCGAGCACGAATGGCGGCAGCGGCAGCACCATCATCGCGAGGATCATCACGATGACGAGCGGTCCTGCGACCCGCGTCAGCGAGTCGGACGTAACGCCCATCCGTTGCGCGAGAGCCGTCATTGCGCGCCCGCCGCAGCGGGGTCGAGACCGGGCGGAACGTCGAGGTCGGACGGCACGTCAGGCATCCTGCCGCCCTGGCGGCGCCAAATCTCGACACGGTAGACATACGCGAGCACCTGCGCGACCACCGTGTACAGCGCCGGCGGAATCTCGTCGCCCACTTCCGCGTGCCGGTACAGCGCGCGCGCAAGCGGGGGTGCCTCGAGGCGCGGCACGTCGTTGGCTGCAGCGAGCTCGCGAATCTTCTGCGCGATGACACCGGCGCCCTTCGCAACCACGCGCGGGGCGCGCATGCCGGACTCGCTATATTCGAGCGCAACGGCATAGTGCGTCGGGTTGGTGACGACGACGCTCGCCGTCGGCACGGCCGCCATCATCCGCTTGCGCGCGGTTGCACGCTGCACGCTGCGCACGCGCGCCTTCTGCTGTGGGTCGCCTTCCATTTCGCGCATTTCCTGGCGCAGCTCCTCGCGGCTCATGCGCAGGCCCGAGTAGTGCCGCCACAACGCGTAGGGCACGTCGATCGCAGCGATCAGCAGCAACGCGCCGGTCAGCACGTAGAGGCTCGTGGACGCGATGTCCGCCAGTGATGCCACGCCCGAACCAACATCGCTTTGCGCGAGGCCGACCAGTTCCCGACGAAAATGCCACAACACGCCACCGCCGATACCGCCGATCAACGCACACTTGATCAGC
>JBDTJK010000423.1:0-4794 GCA_039935875.1 Casimicrobiaceae bacterium | reverse complement strand
TCGGCACCAATACCTGGCCGGTCACCTACCAGGTGCTCGAGCTCGTCGGTGGCACGTTCTCGGTATTCATGCTGGTCATCATCACGTTCTATTCGGGGGAGCTCGTCTGGCGCGAGCGCGACAACCGGCTCGACCAGATCGTCGACGCGCTGCCGCTCCCCACCTGGCTGCCGTTTAGCGCAAAGCTTGTCGCGCTGATGCTGGTGCCGGTGCTGTTGCAGGCGATATTGCTGCTGTGCGGATTGGCGATCCAGATGGCCAAGGGGTACCACCACTACGAACTCGGGCAGTACGTGCACGAGCTGTTCGGCATCCAGCTCGTCGAATACTGGCTTGTCTGCGTGCTGGCAATCGCAGTGCAGTCGATCGTCAACCAGAAATACCTCGGCCACTTCGTGATGATCGTCTATTTCCTGGCGATCACGTTCGCGGGCTCGCTCGGTTTCGAGCACCACCTTTACCTGTACGGGGGCAACCCGGGCTACACGTATTCCGACATGAACGGATACGGGCATTTCCTGCCGCGCCTGCGCTGGTTCGAGGCCTACTACGCTGGCTGGGCCGTGCTGCTGGCGCTTGCGGCGTACCTGCTGTGGACGCGCGGCACCGCGAGCGGCTGGCTCGAACGCGTGCGCATTGCAAAAGCGCGAATCACGCGCCGCGTGGTCGTGGCGGCAGGCGTCGTTGCCTGCGCAACACTGGCATCCGGCGGCTTTATCTACTACAACACCAACGTGCTCAATCATTACCGCACGGCCTATGACCAGCAGCTGCGCCAGGCCGACTACGAGAAAAAATACCGGGCACTGCTCGCGTCGCCACAACCGACAATCACCGCAGTCAAGCTGGCAGTGGACATCTACCCGCGCGACCAGCGGGTGGCGATGCGCGGGTCATTCATGCTGGTCAATCACAACGACGTGCCAGTCAGCGACATCCACCTGGTCTGGGCGAATGGCGACCAGGTCGACGTGCGCAAGCTCGATTTCAGCACTGCCACGACGCTGACCAACAACGACATGGCGATCGGCGTGCGCAGCTATCATCTCGCCGCGCCGCTCGCGGTCGGCGCCACGCTGGCAATGACATTCGACATCGACGTGCCGACGCGCGGGTTCGCCAACAGTGGCAGCAATACCAGCGTCGTCTACAACGGGTCATTCGTCAACGGCCGCTTCGCATTGCCCGGACTCGGCTACGACGAGCGCGGCGAGCTCGTCGACGATCGCGAGCGCAAGAAGTTCGGGCTGCCGCCGAAGGAACGCATGCGCGATCGTGACGACACCGCGGCTCTTGTCCACAATTACCTGACCCACGATGCCGACTGGATCACGTTCGAGGCTGAAGTGTCTACGGAGGCCGATCAGTGGGCGATTGCGCCAGGCTATCTGCAGCGCGAGTGGGTGGAGGGTGGCCGCCACCATTTCCTGTATCGGATGGACGCACCAATCCTCGACTTCTTCGCGTTCCAGTCGGCGCGCTACGCGGTCAAGCGTAATCGCTGGAACGACGTGGCGATCGAAGTCTATTACCAGCCGGGACACGAATACAACCTCGCGCGGATGATCGCGGCAACCAAGGCGTCGCTCGACTACTACACGACCAACTTCGGACCGTACCAGTACCGGCAATTGCGCATCGTCGAATTCCCGCGCTATGCGACATTCGCACAATCGTTTCCCAATACCGTTCCGTTTTCGGAAGGCATCGGCTTCATCGCGCGCGTGCGCGAGGACGACAAGGACGACATCGATTATCCCTATTACGTGACGGCGCACGAAGTCGCGCACCAGTGGTGGGCGCATCAGGTGATCGGCGCCGACGTGCAGGGAGCGACCATGCTGTCGGAAACGCTGGCGCAGTATTCGGCATTGATGGTGATGAAACGCAAGTACGGCGAAGCGCGCATGCAGAAATTCCTGGCGTACGAGCTAGACCGCTACCTGACGGGCCGCGCCACCGAGCAGAAGAAGGAGCTGCCGCTGGCACGCGTCGAAAACCAGCCCTACATCCACTACCGCAAGGGCAGCCTCGTCATGTACGCGCTTGCCGACTATATCGGCGAGGACAACCTGAACCACGCGATCCGCGAATTCCGTGATGCCAACGCCTTCAAGGGCCCGCCGTACCCGAATACGACGCAATTCCTGCGCTACGTGCGCGCCGCAACGCCACCGCGCTACCAGTACCTGATCGACGACATGTTCGAATCCATTACGCTGTACGACAACCGCGCCCTCAAGGCAGAGGCTGTGGCGCTGCCGGACGGCCACTACGCCGTGACGCTGGAAGTGACGGCAAAAAAGATCAAGGCTGACGGACTGGGCAAGGAATCCGATGCGACGCTTGCCGACTGGATCGATATCGGTGTTCTCGACGCAGATGGCAAGCCTTTGTACCTCGACAAGCGCCAGATCAATCAAGCCGCCAACACCTATACCCTCGAAGTCGCCGGCAAGCCGGCACGCGCAGGCATCGATCCGCTGAACAAACTGATCGATCGCAATCCGCGCGACAACACGATCCCGGTCACGCTGCGCTAGCACGCCGCTGCGGCTGGCGGTTCAGTGCCGCCGTGCCTCGTTGCGTGGGGGATGCCAGAATGTCACCGGGACGACGCCGATTGCGCGTTCCCGCCCCCGCCTCGCCTGCCAACCAATGCCTCCCATGTCCGCAACAACCCGCCAAGGCTTCCGCCTGCCGATCCTGCAACGGCTCGAAGCCGAGAGCATCCACATCATGCGCGAGGTCGTCGCCGAGGTTGAGCGGCCGGTGATGCTCTATTCGATCGGCAAGGACAGCTCGGTGATGCTGCATCTTGCGAAGAAGGCCTTCTATCCAGCGCCTCCGCCGTTTCCGCTGCTGCACGTCGATACCACGTGGAAGTTCCGCGACATGTACGCGACGCGCGCGCGCATCGCACAACAATGGGAGCTGATCGTCCACGTGAACCCGCAGGCTGCGGCGCTGGGGATCAATCCGTTCACCCACGGCTCGGCCATGCATACGCAAATGTGGAAGACGGACGGCTTGAAACAGGCGCTCGACCAGCATGCCTTCGACGCCGCGTTCGGCGGCGCGCGCCGCGACGAGGAGAAGTCGCGCGCGAAGGAGCGCATCTTCTCGTTTCGCTCGGCCGCGCATCGCTGGGACCCGCAAGCTCAGCGGCCGGAACTCTGGCGGCTCTACAACACGCGCACGAACAAGGGCGAGAGCCTGCGCGTGTTTCCGCTGTCCAACTGGACCGAGCTCGATGTTTGGGAATACATACGCCGTGAGCGCATCGAAGTCGTGCCGCTGTATTTCGCCGCCGAGCGACCGGTCGTGCAACGCGATGGTGCCCTGATCGTGGTCGACGACGAGCGAATGCCACTCGCCGCGGGTGAAGTCCCGCTGCGCCGGCGCGTGCGCTTTCGCACGCTGGGCTGCTATCCGCTGACAGGTGCGGTCGAGTCGGATGCCACCGACATCGACGCGGTCATCCACGAGCTCGCATCGGCGACCAGTTCCGAGCGCCAAGGACGTGTCATCGACGCTGACGCGTCCGCCTCGATGGAGCGCAGGAAACAGGACGGCTACTTCTGATGGCTGGCATCGAATTGCCGCTGGTGGCCGCGGGCTCGCCCGGCGAGATCGAACTGTTGCGCTTCATCGCATGCGGCAGCGTCGATGACGGCAAGAGCACGCTGCTCGGCCGGCTGATCAACGAATCGCGTTCGATCGGCGACGACCAGCTCGCCGCGCTGAAAGCGGATTCGCGCAAGTTCGGCACCCGCGGGGGCGAGATCGACTACGCGCTGCTGCTCGATGGGCTTGCGGCCGAGCGCGAGCAAGGGACCACGATCGACGTCGCCTACCGCTATTTCTCAACGGCCCGGCGCCGCTACATCGCCGCCGACACGCCCGGCCACGAGCATTACACGCGCAACATGGTCACCGGCGCGTCGACCGCGGATCTTGCCATCGTGCTGGTAGACGCGCGCAAGGGCCTGACCGAGCAGACCCGGCGTCACAGCTACATCGTCGCGCTGCTCGGTGTGCGCCTGGTGGTGCTGGCGATCAACAAGATGGATCTCGTCGATTATTCGCAGGCGGTGCACGACGACATCAAGAACGCGTATCGCGAGTTCGCACACAAGCTCGGCGTCGACGACGTCACCTGCATACCCGTCTCCGCCGTGCACGGCGACAACATCGTCGCGCCGATGGGCAACACCGGCTGGTATCGCGGACCCATGCTGATGGAGCACCTGGAGACTGTCGGCATCGGCAATGCGCTGGACCGTGGCGCGTTCCGCATGCCGGTGCAGTGGGTGAGCCGCCCCAACCCCGACTTCCGCGGGTTCGCCGGAACGATCGTCAGTGGTGTCGTGCGACCGGGCGACGCCATCGACGTGCAGCCCTCCGGGTTGCGCACTCGCGTCGCGCGCATCGTGACCGCAGATGGCGACCTGCCGCTGGCGGTCGCCAACCAGTCGATCACGTTGACGCTGGCCGACGAGATCGACGTCGGCCGCGGCGACGTCATCGGCGCACTGTCCGAGCCTTGCGCGAGCGCGGACCAGTTCGAGGCGTCGCTGATATGGATGGACAGTGCGCCGATGCTGCGTGGCCGCAATTACCTGATGAAGATCGGCACCAGGACCGTCAACGCGACGATCGCGCCACTCAAGTACAAGGTCAACATGCACGCGCTCGAGCATGTCGCGGCCGACAAGCTCGAGCTGAACGACATCGGCATCTGCGACCTCGAATGCGACCGCGCGATCGCATTCGAGCCCTATGCCGTCAATC
>JBDTJK010000422.1:0-6552 GCA_039935875.1 Casimicrobiaceae bacterium | reverse complement strand
CGCAAAACATGCGCCTGGATGCGATCGACAGCGGGTTCGCGTCGCCGCCGCAGGCTGCTGAGCCGCTGCGCACCACCGAGCTGCGTGCGCTGTGGAATTTTGCGCAGTCGCTGTCGGCGGCGCGCGGTCGCCCGGAGATCGACCGGGTCGACTACAACTTCCAGGTCGACTGGGACGTCCCCGATGGGCGCGTGACGATCACCACGCGTGCGCGTGGCTCGCCGCTCGACAAGCTGGTGGCGGAATTGATGATCCACGTCAACAACTCGTGGGGACGCGTGCTCGCCGACGCGGGGAACGCGGGCTTTTATCGCGTGCAGTCCGGCGGCAAGGTGAAGATGAGCACGCGTCCGGGCGAGCACCAGGGTCTCGGACTCGCGCATTACCTGTGGGCGAGCTCGCCGCTGCGCCGCTACAGCGATCTCGTCAACCAGAGGCAACTGCTGGCGACGATTGCCGGCGACCCGCCACCGTATGCGGCGAACGATGCCGAGCTGTTCGCGGCACTCGCGGATTTCGAGGCGACCTACAGCCAGTACGCGGAATTCCAGGACCGCATGGAACACTACTGGTGCCTGCGCTGGCTGCAACAGCAGGCGTGCACCGAGGTCGTCGCCACCGTCGTGCGCGACAATCTCGTGCGTTTCGACGCGCTGCCGTTGTGGACGCGCCTGCCCGATCTTCCGGCCTGCGTGCCGGATACGCGGATACGCGTTGGGATCGGCCGCATCGACCTGCTCGCGGCAACCCTCGAATGTCGTTTTCTGGGAACGCTGGAAGTGGTTGCAACGGCCAACGCCATGACGCAGCCATGACGTTTGCATACAATAGCCGCTTGTCCTTTCGCGGAACAGATGTCGCGTGCCACGCCGATCCACGACCAAGCCGCTTGCAGACCCGGGTGTCGATCCGCTGATCGTGCCGGCGAAGGCGCCAAGGGGTGTCGCTGCCAAGCGCTCGCCGCCCGCTGACGTATTGCCTGCGCCTGCGCCGGTGGCGCGCAAGCCCGCGATGCGCAAGCCGAAGGCGGTGCCTTCCGCGGCGCCGGCGCCTGCGGCTGCGAAATCGCCGACGCCTGCGCCAGCGGCCCGTCGCGTGGCGCGACTGTCACCCGCGGGCGCGCTGCCGCTCGCGTACATTCCGTCTGTCGCGCTGGCCGCGCCGCGCAACCATCTGCTGGCGATCGCGATCGGCGTTTCGCTGCTGTTGCACGGCATCTTGCTGGCGCTGCATTTCACGCTGCCCGACCTCGGCAGGAAGTCGAGCGAGGCCCCGCTCGAGGTGGCGCTGGTCAACGCGCGCACCAAGGCGGCGCCGACCAAGGCCGATATCCTCGCGCAGGCCAATCTGGATGGCGGCGGCAACACCGACGCCAACCGCCGCGCGAAGTCGCCGCTGCCGGTGCTGCCGAAGGACAGCCTGCGCAACGAGATCACGGTGGCCACCGAGCGTGTCGATGCGCTCGAGCAGCAGACCAAGGAGCTGTTGACACAGTTGCGCTCGAGTCCGGTCGCCGCACCCAGCCAGAAGCGCATCGACGAGCGCGAGCCGACCGACTCGCCGACCGCCAACGAGATGATGCAAAAATCCTTGCAGGCGATGCGTCTCGAGGCTCAGATCGCCAAGGAGATGGACGCGTACCAGAAGCGCCCGAAGCGGCAGTTTGTAGGCTCGCGCGCGCAGGAATACCGTTTCGCGCGCTATGTCGAGGATTGGCGGCAGAAGATCGAGCGCGTCGGCAATATCAACTATCCGGCCGCCGCGCGCGACCAGCGCCTGTATGGCAGCCTGATCCTCACGGTCGGCATCCGCGCCGACGGCCAGGTCGACAACATCGAGGTCAATCGCAGTTCGGGCCAGCGCATTCTCGATGCGGCAGCGATCAAGATCGTCACCATGTCCGCGCCATTCGCTGCGTTTCCGCCGGATATCCGCCGCGATACCGACATCCTCTACATCACCCGCACGTGGACGTTCACCAAGGGCGACGCGCTGGTGAGCAATTGACCGATCGCTACGCCGTCATCGGCAACCCCGTTGCGCAGTCGAAGTCGCCGCTGATCCACGCGGCGTTCGCACGCGCGGCCGCACAGGATCTCGAGTACATGACGATCGAGGCGCCGCTCGATGGATTCGCAGCGAGCGTCGCGTCCTTCGCTGCGGCGGGCGGTCGCGGCCTCAACGTCACCGTGCCGTTCAAGCTGCAGGCATTTGCACTGGCGCACACGCGCAGCGCGCGCGCCGAAGCGGCGGGTGCGTGCAACACGCTGCGCCGCGATGGCAATGGCTGGCATGCCGACAACACCGATGGCGCGGGGCTGCTGCGCGACCTGGCCGTCAATCTTGGCGTTGCAATCGAGGGGCGCGACGTGCTGGTGCTGGGCGCTGGCGGCGCGGCACGCGGCATGCTGCGGCCGTTGGCGGACGCGCGTCCGCGGTCGTTGTCGATCGCCAACCGCACCCATGCGAAGGCCCACGCGCTGGCCGCTGGCATGCGACAGCACGCCCATGTCGAGGCACTCGACACCGTCGCACTCGCGCAGCGCGACTTCGATGTCGTCATCAATGCCACCAGCGCCGGGATGCTGCGCGACATGCCGCTGCCGTGGCCGGCGACGCTGTTCCGCCGCGACGCGTTTGCATACGACATCGTCTACGCCGACGCACCGACGCTGTTCATCCGCTTTGCCCGCGCTGCCGGGGTTGCACGCGCTGCCGACGGACTCGGCATGCTGATCGAGCAGGCGGCCGAAAGCTTCCTGCTGTGGCGCGGTGTGCGCCCCGAGACTTCGGCGATATTCGCGATGCTGCGGCCGCCGCCCGCGTGACACCGATGGCTCGCGTCCGCCGCTCGCCGGGCTCGTGGATCCTGCGTACGCTCGCCTTGCTGGTGATTGCGTTCGTGCTGCTGCAGGCATGGTTCGCGGTAATGATCCTGTGGTACCGGTTCGAGCCGCCGCGGCGCACGGCATTCATGGCGGAGCGCCTTGCCGAACTGCGCAAGCACGACCCGGCAGCCGAGCTGCAATACCGATACGTACCCTACGAGCGCATTTCGGCGAACCTGAAACGCGCGATCGTCGCGTCCGAAGACGCGAAATTCGTCGAGCACGACGGTTTCGACTGGGATGGCATCAGGCTCGCGCGTGAAAAGAACCGCGCCAAGGGCAAGGTCGTCGCCGGCGGCTCGACGATCACGCAACAGCTCGCCAAGAACCTGTTCCTGTCGCCGTCGCGCAGCTACCTGCGCAAAGGGCAGGAAGCGATCATCACCGTGATGCTCGAGGCGCTGCTCGACAAGCGGCGCATCCTCGAGCTGTACCTGAACGTCATCGAATGGGGCAGTGGTGTGTTCGGTGCCGAAGCCGCGGCCCGGCACTACGATGGCGTGTCGGCGGCGCAATTGTCGACATCCCAGGCCGCACGCCTGGCGGCGATGGCCCCGAGCCCGCGCCGGTTCGAGCGCAATCCGCGTTCGGCCTACCTCAGCGGGCGCATGGCGACGATCATGGCGCGCATGCCCGCGGCGGCCTATCCGTAGGGTCCTTGCTACGGGCCGTACTCTAGAATGCGTACGATGGACGACGCAACCGACACCGCCCTCGATTCCGCAGCCGATGCGCCGCAGCGCGTACAGGATGCGCTGAGCGGTATCGTCGCGCTGTTGCGCCGCAACCGGCTGGTCGAGGGACTGGTGACCGACCAGGCGGCCAACGCGTCCGAGCAGGAGCGTGCGGCACTTGCCGCAAGCATCGTCACGCGGCAGAACCGCGAAATCCTGCGCCACCGTCTCGAAGCCCAGCATCCGGCTGACATCGCGTACATCCTCGACGCGTTGCCGCTCGAGGAACGCCTGTACATCTGGGATCTCGTCAAGGCCGACCGCGACGGCGAGATCCTGCTCGAAGTGTCGGACGCCGTGCGCGAGTCGCTGATTTCGTCGATGGACACCGACGAACTGGTGGCGGCGGCGGAGACGCTCGAAGCGGACGAGCTCGCCGAGCTCGCGCCCGACCTGCCGCAGGAGGTGATGGACGACGTCTTCCAGCGGTTGGCGCTGGACGAACGCGAACAGCTGCGCGCGGCGATGTCGTTCGACGAGGACATGGTCGGCGCGCTGATGGACTTCGAGGACGTGCAGGTGCGTGCCGACGTCACGCTGGAAGTCGTGCTGCGCTACCTGCGGCGCTTCGACGAACTGCCGTCGCAGACCGACCAGCTGTTCGTCGTCGACCGCGGCGAGCGCCTGCTCGGCGTGTTGCCACTCAACACGCTGCTGATCAGCGACCCGGAACTGACGGTTGCGGAGGTGATGAAGCCAGCGCGCATCAAGCTGCTGCAGCACGAGAAGGCCACCGGTGCCGCCAGCGCATTCGAGCGCTACGACCTGGTGTCCGCGCCGGTGGTCGACACCAACGCGCGCCTGGTGGGTCGCGTCACGGTCGACGAGATCCTCGACTACGTGCGCGATCGCGCCGAAGGCGAGCAGCTTGCGCAGGGCGGGCTGCGCGAGGAGGAGGACGTCTTCGCATCGGTGTGGAAGTCGTTCCGCAATCGCTGGTCGTGGCTGGCCGTCAACCTGTGCACCGCGTTCTTCGCGTCGCGCGTGATCGGGGCATTCGAGGGCTCGATCGCCAAGCTGGTGGCGTTGGCGGCGCTGATGCCGATCGTCGCCGGCATCGGCGGCAACTCGGGCAACCAGACGATCACGATGATCGTGCGCGCAGCAGCCCTCGGCCAGGTGGCGCGCGATCACTCGCGCGCGTTGATCCGCAAGGAAATCCTTGTGTCGCTGCTGAACGGGGTCATCTGGGGCGGCGTGATGGGCATCGTGGCGATGATGCTGTACAAGGATTTCAAGCTGGGGCTGGTGATGGTGCTGGCGATGACGCTCAACCTGATCCTCGCCGCGATGATGGGCGTGCTGATCCCGATGACGATGCTGCGCATGGGACGCGATCCGGCGGTCGGGTCGTCGGTGATGATCACGGCGGTCACCGATTCCGGTGGATTCTTCATTTTCTTGGGCCTCGCGACGCTTTTCCTGGTGTGACGGAATGATCGCTGCCGCACGGCCTCTCTCGACCGGCGCCAGTTGCTGGCGCTTGCGCGCGTCGCCTATGCGCAGATCGTCACGCCGGTAGCTCCGTTGCCGGCGACGCGGTCCATGCCGGGCCGCGTCATCGCGGCCGCCGGAATATCGACGACCGTACAAACGGACCGTCACGCCGCACTGCCGGCGTCAGGTATCATCGACCGCGAGGCGGTGCGTGCCGTCCCCGAGGAGAAGAGAAATGCTCAGACCAATCGCTTTGGCATTGATGCTCTGCGTTGCGCTGGCGGCGTGCACATCACGGCCGATCCGCAACGTGGAGAGCGATCCGGTGGTCACGCCCGGCGCGCCGGCGACGATGGCCAGCGTCGAACAGGCGATCATTCGCGCGGGCACGGGTCTCGGGTGGGTGATGGCGCCGGTGAAGCCGGGCGAATTGAGCGGACGCCTCGTGCTTCGCGAACACACTGCTGTGGTGAGCGTGATCTACGACACGGGCTCGTTCAGCATCCGCTACAGGAACAGCGTCAATCTCGATCACAGCGATGGCCAGATCCACCGCAACTACAATGGCTGGATCGATAATCTCGAGCGGGAAATTCGTGCGAACCTGCTGCGCATCTGACACCGGAGCCGCGGCTCGGTCCTGAGCGCGCGAGTTGAACGCAATGCCGGATCATCCACCCGTTGCAGCGCTGAGCGAGCTCGAGCGCGAACTGGCCACGCTGATCATCGAGGCGCTGCGGCTGCCCGTCGGCGTGAACGAATTCGACGCCGATGCGCCGCTGTTCGGGGGCGAGCTTGGCCTCGATTCGATCGATGTTCTGGAAATCGCGCTGGCGCTGTCGCGCCGCCATGGCATCGAGATCCGTTCCGACGATGCCGAGAACCCGCGCATCTTCGCGTCGCTGCGTTCGCTGGCCGACTACGTCGCCGCTTACCGCGCGCACTGAGTTCGCACGGCAACTTTCCCTTTGAAAAAAGCGGGCTATGCGGCGCTGTGCGTGGCGGGTGCCGTGATCCTGCCGTGGGGACTGCGCCGCTACCTGCCAGCCGTCGCGTATGCGATGCCGGTCGCGATCAACCTGGCGCTCGCCGTGCTGTTCGCCGCCACGCTGCGTCCGCATGGCGTGCCGATGGTCGCGCGCTTCGCGCGGGCCGAGCGGGGAGAGCTCACGCCCGAGCTCGCGGACTATGCACGCCGCCTGACGTGGATCTGGGTCGCATTCTTCATCGCGGCGGCGTCGATCGCCGCGTGGCTGGCGGCAGCCGGCCTGATGCGCGCCTGGATCGTGTTCACGACGTTCGGCAACTACGCCGCGGTGGCGCTGCTGTTCGTCGGCGAGATCTACTATCGCCGCCGTCGCTTCGCGCAGTACACCCACGCGTCGCCGAGGCAAGTGTTGGCGCACGTGCGCGACGTGCTGCGACAGCGCCGCGGGAAGCCACGATGACGCCGCTGTTGTCAGCCTTCAGCGCAGACGCGATGCTGCTGCTGC
>JBDTJK010000421.1:0-13183 GCA_039935875.1 Casimicrobiaceae bacterium | reverse complement strand
ATATCCGGCATCGGTACGCAGGCATTGCGCCCCAGCATGTCGCTGTTCAGGGGAGTCGCCCGTCCCGACTCGATGCCATCGTCACCACAGCACTTCGCGAATGCGGCGCAATTGAATAGCTTGATGCGAATCAATCGTTACGCGGGTGTCGGTACGCCACTATCGTGGGCACCTCCGATCCGGCTTCATGGCATGATGTTTTCACGCTCAATCCGGTTTGGCTTTCGCGCAAGGAGATTTCCATGAAACGTGCCGATCCATTGACATTGCGCTCCGCCATGGCTGCGGCATTGCCCCCGCAATCGATTTCCACCGAGGTCCTGCTCGAGAAGTACGCCAAGGGTGACGAGCGATCGATCGAGCAGGTACAGCGCCGCGTGGCGCGCGCGCTGGCTGCCGCCGAGATGCCCGCCCTGCGGGCACGCTGGGAGGAGGCATTTTTCGATGCCCAGCGCGGTGGCTTCATCCTCGGCGGACGTATCAATTCCGCCGCGGGCACCGACCTCAAGGCAACGCTGTTGAACTGCTTCGTCCAACCGGTGGGCGACAGCATTTCCGGTGACGAAAACGGCATCGGCATTTATGTGGCGCTCAACGAAGCCGCCGAGACCATGCGCCGCGGTGGGGGCGTCGGCTACGACTTCTCGCACATTCGTCCGCAGGGTGCACATGTCCGCGGCACGAACAGCCGCGCCAGTGGGCCGATCTCCTACATGCGCGTATTCGATCAAAGCTGTGCGACCGTCGAGTCGGCGGGCTCCCGCCGTGGTGCGCAGATGGGGATCCTGCGCTGCGACCATCCCGACATCGACGCGTTCATTCATGCCAAGGACGATGGCCGTCTCACCAACTTCAACCTGTCGGTGGCGGTGACCGACGCATTCATCGCGGCGGTGCGCGACAACGCCGAGTGGGCGCTGGTGCACCGCGCGCAACCCGCGTCCGATCTCGTCGCGGCAGGCGCGCATCTACGTGACGACGGCCTTTGGGTGTATCGCAGCGTGAATGCCGCGTGGCTTTGGAACCAGATCATGTTGTCCACGTACGATCATGCCGAGCCGGGTGTCGTGTTCATCGATGCGATGAATCGCGATAACAACCTGTCGTATTGCGAGGTGATAGAAGCGTGCAATCCCTGCGGCGAGCAGCCCCTTCCTTCGTACGGCTGCTGCGACCTGGGAAGCATCGACCTGACGCGTTTCGTGCAGGATCCGTTCACGTCCAGCGCGCACTTCGACTTCGGCGCGTTTGCCGCCACGGTGGCGGTCGCCGTGCGGATGCTCGACAACGTCCTCGATGTGACGGCGTGGCCGCTGCCGCAGCAGCAGCAGGAGGCGATGAACAAGCGCCGCATCGGACTCGGTTTCACCGCGCTCGGCGACGCGCTCATCGAACTGGGTCTGCGCTACGACAGCACAGAAGGGCGCGAGATCGCCGCGCGCATCGCCGAGGTAATGCGCGACGCCGCCTACACGGCGTCCGTGGAACTCGGCAGGGAAAAGGGATCGTTCCCGTTGCTCGATGCGCAGCAATACGTCACGGCGCCTCGTTTCGCATCCCGTTTGCCGGACTTCATCCAGGCTGCGATCCGCACCGACGGTATCCGCAACAGTCACCTGTTGTCGATTGCCCCCACGGGCACGATTTCGCTCGCCTTCGCGGATAACGCATCGAACGGCATCGAACCTGCATTCAGCTGGTTTTACCGGCGCAAGAAGCGCATGCCCGACGACACGATGAAGGAATATCCGGTCGAGGATCACGCCTGCCGTGTGTTCAGGCACATGCAGCGCATCGGCGACGACGTCGAGTTGCTGCCGTTCGATCCGGCGCAGCAGCGACCGGCCGGAACAGTGTGGAACGATGCCACCGGCAAGCGCTGCGCGATGCTGGCTCCCGCTTTCGTCAGCGCGCTCGAGATGAGTGCGCGGGATCACATGCTGATGAGTGCGGTGGTGCAGCCTTTCATCGATACCGCGATCAGCAAGACGGTGAACGTCCCGGCCGACTACCCCTTCGACGCGTTCAAGGACCTCTATCTCGATGCGTGGCGCGCCGGACTCAAGGGAATCACCACGTATCGTCCAAACAGTGTGCTGGGCGCCGTACTCGAGATTGCATCCGTTACCGTCCCAGCCGCTACGCCACAGGACTTCGACACCGCCGACCCCGACCGGCGCATCCGCCTCGACGGTGCGCGCAAGCCGCCGCTGTCCAGCCTGCGCTGGCCCGGGCGCCCCGAGCTCACCGATGGCAACCCCTGCTGGACGTACGTGGTCCGCCATCCGCTCGGCGACTTCGCGGTCTTCATCGGCCATATCGACAATGGCAAGCCCTATCCCTTCGAAGTGTGGATCAACGGCGCGGAGCAGCCACGCGGCCTGGGTGCCCTCGCCAAGACGCTGTCGATGGACATGCGCACCGACGACCGCGCGTGGCTGGAGATGAAGCTCTCGGCGTTGGAGAAGGCAGGCGGCGACGACGCATTCGAGATGGCGATGCCCCCGCACGGCCGCAAGGTTCACGTGCCGAGCCTGGTTTCGGGATTGGCCAAGCTCATCCGATATCGCTGCGACGAGCTCGGGGCATTCGCTGATGACGGCAAGGACAGGACGCCGGTGGTCGATGCGCTGATGGGACCGAAGGAGCCCAAGGCAGGCCCGGACGGTACGCTCAGCTGGACGGTGGACGTGATGAACCATGCCACCGGGGATGACTTCGTGCTCTTCCTCAAGGAGCTGGTGATGCCCGACGGCCAGCGCCGGCCTTACTCGATGTGGGTGTCCGGCGAATATCCGCGGGTGATCGACGGGCTATGCAAGGCGCTGTCGCTTGACATGCGCATTTACGATCCCGCGTGGATCGGCATGAAGCTTCGCAAGCTGCTCAACTACGGCGAACCGAATGGCGCATTCATGGCGCGCACGCCGGGGTCGGACAAGGCGCGGACCTATCCATCGACAATCGCGTATCTCGCACAATTGATGATCCATCGCTTCGCGATGCTCGCGATCCTGGACGAGCAAGGCTACCCGCTGGCACATGTCGGCATACTTTCGGTGCCGCCCGCGGAGCAGGCGCATGCGGCGGAACTCAAGGTGCTTCCCGGCAGGAAATGCAACGAATGTGGCAACAAGACGATGATCCGCAAGGACGGCTGCGATTTCTGTACCGCCTGCGGTTATACCGGCGCCTGTGGCTGATGCGTCGTTGCGGGACTGTTCGCGAAACTGCGGACGACCCGCATGCACGCGTCGGTTGTTGTCGAATTCACGCAGGCGGTGCCATCCGCGCGGTCATCGCACATCGCACATCGGTTGCGGCAGCGGGCGTCGCGCACCGACGAGACAACACGACAACTGCGTCAGGATGGCTGTGGGCACCGGAAGCACGCCGTCCATCACGCGCGAGATCCATGCCGCAGTTGCGGCCACGCTTGTCGACGGAGGAAGCGCCGACAGCGCGCGGTCGTAGCCATCCAAGCTGCTGGCGACGACGACGGCTACGCCTTGCGTGAAGTCTTCGAGCGGCACATGTCGAACGGGATCGCCAAACGGTTCTCCTTCGCAGCCACGCATCAGCAGCGCATCTGCGCGCGTTGCCACGAGCAGCGCGCGCATCGGCGCAAGGGCCGCGCGGCTGTCGACGCCGACCACCCGATAACTCGCACCGCCGAAAGGATCGATCAGCTTCGTCAACATCTCGTCCAGCAACCCCGTGCGCGCGCTCCGGTGCGCGGCGAGACCTGGCGCCAAAACATCCGTTGCCACACAGGCGATGCGTTCGCGCACAAGGTCTTCCTGCACTTGCGCCACCGACGAAGCGACGCGGATGCCGAGCCGCGACAGTACGTCCGCCGTTGTCACCAAAGAGGAGTCGGCGTTTCGCGAATCGCAGGTGTTAGCGCTCCGCGCAGCGTCCCCGCCGGCAGCGCCGTGCAACAGCGCCGGCACGCCAAAGCGTACAAGCAGCATCGCGAGCAGCGCGGTCAGGTTCGGCAGCTTGCGCATGCCCCCACCCGTTGGCAGGATGACGGTGCGCGAAGCATGGGTCGCGGCCAGCCGCACGACGCCGAGATCGGATGCCATCCGACGGTCGGCATCGGGACCGCCGGCGACCGCCATCAATCCCGCGAGCCCTGACTCCGACACTACGCTTCGAGGGCTGCGCATGGACCTTCGTTGCTCGTGATCCAGGACATCGATGCATTGTCGGCAGCCGCGCATGAGGGTGCTTTGATATGCATCAAGACGGCAGCATCCGCACGGTGCTCCGATGCGGCAACGCTCACACGGCGCACACCAAGTGCTGTGCTATGCTCGACCGGCCTGATAGTCAGGCGACTATTCACCGTGGCGCGACCCAACATCAAAACGCAGGCGTTCCTCGCCAGCCTGCCGCTGTTCAACGAAATTGGTCCGGCCGAGCTCGATGCCATCGCGACCAGCACCACCGAGCTGCATCACAAATCCGGCGACGTCGTGTTCAATCGCGGCGACCCGTGCATCGGCTTCCACCTCGTCATCTACGGCCAGGTCAAGCTCTCGTTCCTCACGCCGGATGGCAACGAAAAGGTCATCGAAATCGTCGGCCCCGGCGGATCGTTTGGCGAAGCGCTGATGTTTCTTGGAAAGCCCTACATCGTGAATGCGCAGGCGCTCGCGGATTCGTTCCTGCTGCATGTGGCGAGGGATGCGGTGTTCAGGGAACTGGAACACACGCCGTCGTTTGCACGCAAGATGCTCGCCGGCCTTTCGCGGCGGCTGCACGGACTGATCAACGATGTCGAAGCCTATTCGCTGCAGTCCGGAACCCAGCGTGTGATCGGCTACCTGCTTCGCCAGAACCAGGAGAGCCACGATAACGACGCAACATGCGTCGTCACGCTGCCGACCTCAAAGGCCAACGTCGCCTCGCGCCTCAATGTCACGCCGGAACACTTTTCCCGCATCCTGCACCAGCTCATCGATGAAAAGCTCATCACCGTGGAGGGCCGCGAGGTGACCATCCTCGACATCGGGCGACTGGGCAGTTTCCGCGCCTGACGCCGTAATCTGAAGACGTCGGCACGCGTGTTTCGAATCGCACGATTTTGACCGCAGGGAGATCATGACTGACCCCGTGAATGCATGGCAGTGCGTTGGTTGCGGCAGGATCGAAGCGCCGCAGACCTGCATCGGCATTTGCGAGTATCGCAAGGTTGAATTTGTTTATGCCGACGAGTATGAAGAGCTGCTGGCGGAAACCACGGCGGCGCGACAGCGGCAGGACCTCCTCGTCACGCTGGCGCGCAAGCTCGCGCACACGACACCGCGCGACGGTCAATGGGATCGCTCGTACCGTGCAATGCAGGATCTGGCTCGCCGTGCGCTCGCAGCGATCGCCGACGGTGATGCAAAGCCGGATGTGCCGTCGGCGGGCGGCACACAGGCGATGATCGCGCAAGACATTTCCCACCCCTGACGCAAACGCTTCGGGTGGCGCGTTTTCTTGTGGTAAAACGCGCGTTGTGTCCACGTTGTCCGGACTCCAGCATCAGGCGATGGCGGTGCAGCCGCGCCGCAAGTGCACGCTTGTTCAGGCAGCTCGGCAAAATTGACCTGACCGGCACACCCGGACGTTGATGCAGATCAAGGCGTGTGTGGAGCTCGGCGCGAGATCATGGATCCGTGCAGACTGCCATGGTCCCGTCGCCACCGGCGACGTTTTCCGCCCCCGAATTTGATTCCGCACTGGTTGCCAGGTACGACGGATTCGGGCCCCGCTACACGTCGTATCCGACTGCCGACCACTTCCGCACCGGCTTCACTGCCGCCGACTACGTACGCACGCTGCAAAAGCGCAACGACGAACGGCCTGGACAGCCGCTGTCGCTCTACGTCCACTTGCCGTTCTGCAGTACGATCTGCTTCTACTGTGCGTGCAACAAGGTGGTCACCAGGGATCAGCGACGCTCGGCGAAGTACGTCGGCTATCTGGGTCGCGAGATCGGCATCGTCAGCGGACTGATCGAAGGATCGCCACCGGTGCAGCAGTTGCATTGGGGCGGGGGCACCCCGACGTTCCTCGCGCGTGAGGAAATGGCAGAGCTGATGCGGATGTTGCGCACGGGTTTTGCGTTTGCACCCGGTGTCGAGATCTCGATCGAAGTCGATCCGCGCAAGGTAAGCCCGGATGCGATCGCGTTCCTCGGTTCGCTCGGCTTCAACCGCATTTCCGTAGGTATCCAGGATTTCGACCCGGCGGTACAACGTGCTGTCAACCGGATCCAGAGCGAAGAGGAAACACGCGCGGTGATCGACGCAGCGCGCGCAAATGGATTCAGCTCGGTCAACACCGACCTGATCTATGGACTGCCGAAGCAGACTGTTGCCGGTTTCGCCGCGACGCTCGACAAGGTGATCGCGGCGTCACCCGATCGGATTGCCCTTTACAGCTACGCGCACGTGCCTCATCTTTTCAAGCCACAACGGCGGATAGCCGCCGACGAGCTGCCCACGCCAGAAGCCAAGCTCGCGATTCTTGCGTTGTCAATCGCCAGGCTGGGTGCCGCAGGCTACACGTACATCGGCATGGATCATTTCGCGAAGCCCGCTGACGAACTCGCGTTGGCGCAGCGAGAGCGCAGGCTGCATCGGAATTTCCAGGGCTATTCGACCCGGCCCGATTGCGACCTCGTGGCATTTGGAATCTCGGCGATCGGCAAAATCGGCGACATCTACGTGCAGAATGTCAAGACGCTCGACGAGTATTACGCACGGCTCGACGCACGCGCGCCACCGGTGATGCGCGGCATCACACTCGAAACCGACGACGTGATTCGCCGCTCCGCGATCCAATCTCTGATGTGTGATTTCAGGCTTGACTATTGCGCGCTCGAAGCGTCGCACGGGATTCGCTTCAACGAGTATTTCCGCGAAGAGATGGAGGCGTTACAACCGCTCGCCGCCGACGGCCTCATCACCTTCGATCGCGACGCAATTGTGGTGACTCCGCGCGGCCGCCTGCTGGTGCGGACGATTGCCATGCGCTTCGATCGCCGCTTGCGCGATTCGCAGCGCGCGGCACAATATTCGAGAATCATATGATCCAGCCCTGAATCACGATTCATCGGCATCGCGCGCCCGCGCCAGCCGTCTGAACGCGGCTGGATCGTTGCACACGCAGGAGCCACTTGCCGCGCATGGAACTGCTGGCTCTGCACCTCGATCGTCGAACCGACGCGACGCGTGAACGGCACGTTTGTTTCATGCACCCCACGCTGCTGCTAAACCTGCGACCTCCATGTAGCCCCCATGTATTACGGTGAACGCTTCAACAGCGCCAGTCACCTGATCGGCGCGGCCCTGGCGACGATCGGCACGGTGTCGTTGCTCGCCGTTGCCGCAGCGTTGGAAGATCCCTGGAAGATCGTCAGCTTCAGCGTTTACGGAGCCACGCTGATCCTTGCGTACTTGGCGTCCGTTGCTTATCACAGCACACGCGGACGAGCCAAGCGCATCTGGTGCAAGTTCGATCACTGCGCGATTTATTTGTTGATTGCCGGCAGTTACACGCCGTTTGCGCTGGTGACCTTGCGCGGGACGTGGGGATGGTCACTGCTGGGAACCGAGTGGGGGCTGGCCCTCGCCGGCATCGTCCAGGAGATCCTTGTTGCGCGCGGCAGGCGTATCCTTTCGTTGCTGATTTATCTGGCAATGGGATGGCTCGCGACAGTCGCGGTCAGACCGCTGATCGACGCCCTGACATGGCCGGGATTCATCTGGCTTGCGGCCGGCGGCGTAGCGTATACGCTGGGCATCGTTTTTTACGTTACCGATGACAAGCTGCGACATGGGCATGGCGTATGGCACCTGTTCGTGCTGGGCGGCAGTGCGTGTCATTACGTCGCGGTCTGGTCGTTTGTCGCTTGACGTCGCGACCCACCCGGAACGGCGCATGGATGAAATGTCCCCGTCGCGGGGAAAGACCGGAACAAAGGCAGCGAATTGCTGAATATCGGGGAAATGAAGATGACGGACATGGACGACGAACTCGGGACATTTCTCCCGAGCCTGCACCGGCTGGGACGCTCACCTCCTGATGCTCATGGCGGCCATTGAACGCGTTCCCCACAAGTTCCCTTTCGAACGCTTCAAGCTTACGCGTGAAGCTTATAATGCGAACCTGTCTCGGCTTCGCATCGATGGATAGCAGGCTGCGCAGCCGTGAGGCCGGGTTTCGCATCGGCCGCGCACGATAGGCCGATCGTCAAACCAACCCGATTTGGAAACACCCGATGCGTAGCTGTCCTGCGGGATTCATGCAGTGATCGAGTTCGACAAATCTCATTGGGCGCTGATCCTCGGCGGCTCCAGCGGCTTTGGCCTCGCCACTGCGCTGAAGCTGGCGCGGCACGGCATGAGCATCATGGTGGTGCATCGTGACCGTCGCGGTGCGATGGCGCGCATCGAGCCGAGCTTCGATCTCATCCGTGCCACTGGCGTCGGATTCCAGGCGCTTAACCTGGATGCATTGTCGTTCGAAGGCCGTGCCAGGACGCTGGCTGAACTCGGTGCTGCAATGGGTGATCGAGGCAAACTGCGCGTGCTGCTGCACTCGATTGCCTTTGGCAATCTCAAGCCGATCGCGCCGAGCAAGCCTGATACGCGGGCTGCCGACGCGATATCGCAACTGGCTCGGGAACTCGGGATTTCGGCCGATTCCATGCAGGTCGCGGTAAGCAGCCTGTTGCAGCGTGGTGTCAGTGCGCTGCATACGTTGCAGGCAGTGGGCTACGGCGACATTCTTCTCGATGAAGAGGACATGGCTCGCACCATCTATGCGATGGGCACGAGTCTCCTGTCCTGGGTGCAGGATCTGCACCGGCTCGGGCTGTTCGCAGGGGATGCGCGTGTCCTCGGCATGACCAGCGAAGGCAACACCACCGCTTGGAAGGGCTACGCCGCAGTGGCGGCGGCCAAGGCTGCGCTGGAATCCGTGTCGCGGGCGATCGCCGTTGAGTTTGCACCTCACGGCATTCGTTCGAACATCATCCAGGCAGGCGTCACGCCGACCCCGGCGTTGAAGCTGATCCCCGGCAGCGCCGCGATGCAAGCGGTGGCGGAACGCCGAAATCCGTTCAAGCGCAGCACCACGCCGGAAGCCGTTGCCGATTTCATCGCGCTGATGTGCCTGGACGAGGCCGCCTGGGTCAACGGCGAGGTGATCCGCGTCGATGGCGGCGAACACATCGCAGCCTAGCGATGGCCTATATCCACGGCCTCGGCCACTTCCATCCTGCCAACGAGATCGACAACGAGTTTCTGCGGAATCTCGATATTGGCACTGATGCAACCTGGATCATGGAGCGGGTCGGCATCGAATCGCGGCGCACCGTGCTGTCGCTCGACTACATCAGGACCACGCGCAATGCCGATCCGCGCCAGGCCATCGAAGCATCGCTTTACAGCAATGCCGAGACCGGTGCGCTCGCGGCCCGGCAAGCGATCGACGCCGCCGGCATAAATACGTCCGATATCGGCCTGGTGATCTCGGGGAGTTGTTCGCCGCAGTCGAGCTGCCCGGCCGAGGCCTGCACGATTGCCGCGGAACTTGGCATCGAGGCTCCTGCGTTCGATGTCAATTCGGCCTGTTCGTCGCTTGCCGCGCAGCTCCACTTTCTTGACAGCATGCGACCTGAGTGTCTGCCCGATTTCGTATTGCTGCTGCAGGTCGAGAACAGCACCCGCGCGATCGATTACAACGATCGCAACAGCTGTGTGCTGTGGGGCGATGGCTCGACTGCGCAAGTGGTGTCGCCGCGACTGCCTGCCAGGTTGAAACTTGTTCACAGCCAGTTTGCGTCCGACCCGAAGAACTGCGACAAGGTGCGCTTTGTCCAGGCAGGTCACTTCGCTCAGGACGGCCGCACTGTGCAGGCTTTTGCCATCAAGCGTTCACTCGCGGTGCTTGCGCAGTTGCGCCAACGGATCGATCCCGAGCGTGTGTCGCGTACAAAGTTCATTGGCCACCAGGCCAACCGCGGCATGCTCGACAACATCAGTCGCAGCGCGGATATCGCGCCGGAAAACCACTGGTTCAACGTCGACCGCTTCGGTAACTGCGGTGCTGCCGGCGCCCCCAGCGTGCTGTCGCAGAACCAGCACCGTTTGCGCGAAGGCGATCTCGTGTCACTGGTGGTGGTGGGTGGAGGCTTGAGCTGGGGCGGACTGTTGATCGAGGTCAGCGCATGAATCAGGCTGCCGCTCCAAATACCGTCGGGCTGATGACCTACGCCCAGTTCATGCAGGCCGAAACGCTCGACAAGCAGCAATTGCTGGCATGGGGCAGGCAAACGCTGGTCACCGATGCACCGGGAACGATTCCGTCGTTGCCGCTGCCGCCGATGCTGATGTTCGATCGGATCGTCGCCATCGAACACGCCGGCCGCCGCGGCTTGATCGTGGCGGAGCAGGACATCCATCTCGATGCGTGGTATTTCCTTTGTCACTTCAGCAACGACCCGGTACAGCCCGGTTGTCTGGGCGTGGATGCGGTCTGGCAGCTGCTTGGCATGTACTGCGCATTGCGTGGCGGACTTGGCGCCGGCCGCGCGCTCGGCTGCAAGGAAGTCGAATTCTTCGGCCAGATCCGGCCGCATGACTGCGTCGTCACCTACCGCGTCGAAGTGCGACGGTATTCGCAGATGCAAGGAGCCTCGGTGGTCATTGGAGATGCGGTGGTGAGCGTCGACGGCGAAGCGATCTACAGCGTGAGCGACGCCAAGGTCGGCATTTATCCGGGCATCCAGTACACCGATTACCCGGCGCGGTCGGTCAACAGCAAGGGTGGAGTATTGAACAAATGACACCGGAACAGGTCTTGCAGGCAATTCCCCAGCAGGCACCGTTCCGATTCATCGACCGGATCCTCGAGATCGACAGCGATCACATCGTGGGTGGCTATACTTTCAAGCTGGACGAATACTTTTATCGCGGCCATTTCCCAGGCGATCCGGTCACCCCCGGTGTGATCCTGACCGAAGCGATGGCGCAGACTGGCGTCGTTGCGCTGGGTCTGTATCTGACCGCGCAAACGCTGCCCGCCGACGAGCTGTCGCAGTGGACCACGTTGTTCACCGAGTGCCAGATGGAATTCCATTTGCCGGTATTGCCCGGCGAGAGCGTCACCATGCATGGCGAGAAGCTGTATTTTCGCCGGATGAAACTGAAAAGCCAGGTGCGGCTGTTGCTGTCCGATGGCCGCATTGCCGCGGAGGGCACGCTTGCCGGCGTAGGAGTCAAACGTGGCAAGTAGCACTGCAGAACATCGTGTCGTCGTCACCGGTCTTGGTGTGCTCGCGCCGAATGCGCATGGTCTCGCCGCTTATGAGTCGGCACTGCGCAACGGCGTGTCCGGGATTCGCTTTATCGAACGGCTCGCTGAGCTCAAGTTCGCCTGCCAGGTCGGCGGCGTACCCCAGGGCATCGACGAGCTGAAGCATGCCTACCTGGCGGCCGATGACCTGCTCGCGATGAACGATGCCATGATCTACGCGGCGATCGCCGGCATCGATTGCTGGCGGGACGCTGGCCTGCGCCCGATTGCAGCGGATGCAGATGTCGACTGGGACACCGGTGCCATCATCGGTACGGGGATCGGTGGCATGCAGACGATCGGCGAGCGGCTGGTTCCGATGGTCGACCAGGGCCGGGTCCGCCGGCTCGGTTCGACGATGGTCGAGCAGGTGATGTGCAGCGCGGTCTCGGCCAAGCTGGGCGGGCTGCTCGCGCTCGGCGGCCAGACCACCACCAACAGTTCCGCCTGCACCACGGGCACCGAAGCCGTGATCGATGCTTTCCACAAGATCAGGACCGGACAGATCCCGCGCATGATGGCCGGCGGGGCGGAAGGCGCTTCGCACTACACCTGGTCCGGCTTCGACGCGATGAAGGTGTTGAACAGCCGCAGCAACGACGCTCCACAGCAAGCATCGCGCCCGATGAGCGCGAGCGCCGGCGGATTCATTCCGGGTTCCGGTGCCGGCATGCTGATGCTCGAGCGTTTGTCCAGCGCCGAAGGTCGTGGTGCGCGCATCTATGCCGAAATCATCGGTGGACAGGTGAACAGCGGCGGCCAGCGCGACGGTGGCTCGATGACCGCACCCAACCCTGAGGGCGTCGTGCGCTGCATCCATGCAGCTTTGGCGTGCGCCGGCATCGAACCCGGCGAGGTCGACGCGATCAACGGCCACCTGACCGCCACCTTTGCCGACCCGCAGGAACTCGAGAACTGGCGGCGTGCGCTGGACGTCGACGCCAGCGAATTGCCACCCATCAACGCCACCAAAAGCATGATCGGCCATGCGCTGGGAGCCGCCGGTGGACTGGAGTGCGTCGCGGCGGTGCTGCAACTGGCCCATGGATTCCTGCATGGCTCGATCAATTGCGAAGACCTGCATCCGAAGATCGAACCGTTCCGGGCGTCGGTGGTAGCCCGGACGCGCGATTTTGGCGGCCGGATCATTGCCAAGAGCAGCTTCGGCTTTGGCGACGTCAACGGCTGCGTCATTTTCCGCAAGTGGCCCGACTGATCAATTGCCATCAACCAATCCATTTCAAACTACCCAAGGGAACCCCATGGACGAAGCCCGGATCACCGAACGAGTTATCGCGCTGATCACCCCCTACGTGAAGAACCGTGACGCGCTGGCAGGCATCAACAAGGACACCACTTTCATTACCGACCTCGGCGTCAACTCCGCGCGCTTGGTCGACATCGTGCTTGCGTTCGAAGACGAGTTCGACATCGAGGTCAGCGACGATGCAGCCGACTCGATTGCCACCGTCGGCGACGCCGTTGCCCTGATCGGCAGGCTGGTCGCCTGACATGACCCTGAAGTTACGCAGCCGTGTGGCGTTGCGCACGCAGCGCGCGTTGAGCTACTTCGGTCTTGTCGTGCTCGGTCCGGTGCTGCTGGCGCTTTATCGATTCCGGTTCCGTTTTTCCGCACATGAACTGCAACGGATCCGCATCGAATACCGTGCCCTGCGCGCAGCCAATCCGGGGCCACTTTTGATCTGTAGCAACCACCTGACGCTGATTGACTCGATCATCCAGGCCGTATTGCTCGGTTCGATCTGGGATTACCTGAAACATCCTTCTGCGTTGCCCTGGAACCTGCCGGAAGCGAAGAACTACC
>JBDTJK010000420.1:0-5664 GCA_039935875.1 Casimicrobiaceae bacterium | reverse complement strand
CCAACGGGGCGGCTGCAATGGCGGCGCTGGCGCAGGCGCAAGAGCCGCACGCCATCGGCTGCACGCAGGTCACCGAGATCCTCTATACACCCGGAGTAGTGCTCGCGGGCACGCTGCCGCGCGAATTTGAGCTGGCGACCGTCTACAGTGCCGCGGTATGTAGTGGCGCTGCCGATTCCGCGCGGGCGCGGCAATTGGTTGCGATGCTGGCAGGGACCGAATCGGCGGTCATTCGCGCCGCGGGCGGCTTCGAGAACATCTGAGGCGTTCGTCAGCCGATCTCGACGTTGAAGTCCGGGTCGAACGCCGGATTCTCGCGCTGGCCCGCGCGCATGTAACCGCGCGGGTTGCATACGACGCGAGTGCCGTTGACGCGATAGTCGAAACTGTCGTGCGTATGTCCATGCACCCATAGCTGTACGCGCTCGCCGTCGAGCAGGTGCTCCAGGTCGGACACGAAGCAGGCATTGAGCGGCGAGCCCGCAAAGCGTGGATGGATGCTGCGCGGGGACGGCGCGTGGTGCGTGATGACCACCGTGGGACCGGCGTGCGGTATCGCGAGCTGCTGCGCAAGCCATCGCGAGTGCGCCTCGAACAGACGCAGCGCGTCGGCCGGAGAGAAGCCTGCGCCGTCATTGGCTTCGCCGCGGATGACCGAGAAATCGCGCAGCCCGGCCTGCGCGGCCCGCATCGCATCGTCGCGCGCTGCCTGCGCGCCCATCACCGCGAAATCGGTCCATAGCGTGCTGCCGAGGAAGCGCACGCCATCGATGACCACCGCTTCGTCGTCGAGCACGCGCACCGGGGTCGCATCGGCCAGTACCCGCATCTGCTGCCGCGTCCCGTCGATCGTGCTGCCATAGAACTCGTGGTTGCCGGCGACGTAGAGGGCAGGCTTGCCGAGGCCCAGCGCCCATTCGATCGCCGCCTGCGGGCGCGCAACATCCCCGGCCAGGATCACCAGATCCGCATCGCCGGCGGGGTGGGGCATTGCGCCCTGGCTCAAGTGAAGATCAGAAATTATGTTTATTTTCATTGGCTTGCGATAAACGTGAACCCCGCGCGGGAATTCCTGCGATCACTCTACCCTTTTCGCCTCTTGCCGACGCGTGCATCCAAACGTCACCGCGCTGCGTATTCAAGGGGCATACGGCGACGAGTCACCGCGGGCAATTTGGCTGCGATGCGCCACCGAAATTTCCTGCGACGAGCGTGCCAGCCAAGATGGGCGTATCCAATTTAGCGATCAGCTGGACCGAGCACGCGCTGCTGCCCGACGCGCTGGTGCGCGCCGGCATCCGGCGTCTTGTCAGGCAGCGTCTTGCCGATATACGAGCGAACGATGTCGAGACAGCCGCGGACGGCCTCGAGCGTTTCGTAGAGGCAATGGCCGACGCACCTGTCGCGCTGTTGCCGCACAAGGCCAACCAGAAGCACTACGAAGTTCCAGCCGAATTCTACGCAAGCGTGCTCGGTGCGCGACGCAAGTACAGCAGTTGCTATTTTGCGCCGGGGGTCACCGCGCTCGACGAGGCGGAAGACGCGGCGCTCACGGCGACCTGTGAGCGCGCCGGTCTCGCCGACGGAATGCGCATCCTCGAGCTCGGTTGCGGCTGGGGTTCATTGACGCTGTTCATGGCAGCGCGCTATCCGGCGAGTCGCATCACCGCAGTGTCCAATTCGCACTCGCAACGCGAGCATATCCTCGCCGAGGCGGCCCGCCAGAGCCTGTCCAATATCGATGTGATCACTGCGGACATGAACGCGTTCGCCACGGGCGAACGTTTCGACAGGATCGTTTCGGTCGAGATGTTCGAGCACATGCGCAACTGGGACGCGCTGTTCGCGCGAGTGCGCGGTTGGCTCGTTCCCGGCGGGCGTTTCTTCATGCACGTTTTCGTCCACCGCGGCGTCCCCTATGCGTTCGACGTCAATGACAGCAGCGACTGGATGAGCCGGCACTTCTTCTCCGGCGGAATGATGCCGAGCGACGACCTCGCGCTGCGCTATCCGCAGCACCTGACGCTGAAGCGGCGCTGGCGCTGGGACGGCACGCATTACCAGAAAACCGCGAACGCGTGGCTGGTGAACCTCGATGCCCATCACGACGCGGCGGTCGCGGCGCTGGGCGACGCCTATGGCGAGGAGCGCGCCGAGCAGTGGCTGCAGCGCTGGCGCATTTTCTTCATGGCGTGCGCGGAGACATTCGGCTTCAATCGCGGGCAGGAATGGTTTGTCAGCCATTACCTGTTCGAGCGCGCGCCGTCGGCAAACGGCAAATGAGCGTGATGGCCAAGCTCGCCCATTTCGTCGCGTTCCAGATCGGCTGGTTTGCCTGCGTCGTCGGCGCCGGCACCGGTCATCCACTGGCAGGCACCATCGTCGCGTTGGCCGTGATGCACGTGGCGTTGGCGGGGCGGCCGCGCAGCGAGTTCGGACTGCTGCTGGGTTCTGCGTCGATCGGTGCGGTGTGGGACAGCTTGCTGGCCGCCAGCTGGGCGCTGCTGACACCCCTGCTGTTGCGCATTGCACTTCGCCTCGACGGGTTCGCGGCGTCGGCGGCGCGTTTTCGAATGGAGTCGCGCCATGCTTGACCTGCACGCCACGCTGCTGGCGTTGTCGGCGATCGTCGTGTTCGCACTGCTCGCGTGGCCAGTCAGCGTCTACAAGAGGGACGTCAGCATTGTCGATAGCTTGTGGTCGCTGTTTTTCCTGTGTGGCTCGCTCGCCTATGTGGCCGCCGGCGGGTGGCGCCTCGGCGGCGCGCGCGCGTGCGTCGTCGCGACATTGCTTGTGCTGTGGGCCCTGCGGCTGTGCCTGTACGTGACCTGGCGCAACCATGGCCAGCCGGAAGACCGCCGCTACCAGGCCATTCGCGCGCGCAATCAACCGGGTTTTGCCTGGAAGAGCGTGTACCTGGTGTTCGGTTTGCAGGCGGTGCTCGCGTGGGCCATCGCGATGCCGGTGTTCGCAGCGCTGGACGGTGACACGCCGTGCAACCTGCTCGACGTCGCGGGCGTTGCGCTGTGGATCACCGGAATGCTGTTCGAAGGCGTTGGCGACTGGCAGCTCGCACGCTTCAAGGCGGATCCTGCCAATCGCGGACGCGTGCTCGATTCAGGCTTGTGGCGGTACACGCGCCATCCCAATTATTTCGGCGAAGCCACGCTCTGGTGGGGCTTCTACCTGCTCGCCGCCGCCGCAGGTGCCTGGTGGACGCTGTTCGCACCGCTGGTGATGACGATCATGCTGCTCAAGGTCTCCGGCGTCTCGCTGCTGGAGAAGGACATCGGCGCGCGGCGGCCGGCTTATCGCGAGTACGCCGCGCGCACCAGCGTATTCATTCCGTGGCTGCCCAAGGCGACGGTCGCCAGCATGGGTAGCACGCGATGAACCGCGTGCCGGCCATGCTCGCGCTGCTGGCGACGCTGCCTGCATTTGCCGCGAGCGACGGGCATCGCGAATGGCACTTCAACGTGGCGCTCGATGCCGGTACGCACGTCGAGAACTTCGGCTGCGTGATGAGTTCCGCCTGCCGGAACCCCGCGATCCTCACGCAGATGAAGCTGCTCACCGCGTGGACCGGTGAGTATGACAACGTGCGCGTCGAGCTGCTTGGCGACGAGACCATCGCCGAACGCAAAGTGCCCGTGCAGGCACGGCGCTATGCGTTGCACGCACCGAAACTCCGCATCGATGTCTGGTACGCCGCGGGCGGCAACCGGGTTCAACTCGAGTCGCTGACCAGAAGCGGCCGGAAGTTGCACTACTCGCTCCAATAGTGGCGCCCTTACCGACACACGATCATGTACAAAGAAATCGCGACCAACCCCATTGCGCGCCCCATCGACGGCGTCGCCGCTCCCTGTGCGCGGGCCAACAGCGATACTGCGAGCCTTCGGCGTGCGCCGCCGCTGCGTGCGCTGGTTGCGTGGTTCGACTCGTCCGCCGTGGCTCACACCGGCAGCGGACGCGACATCGACTGGCTGCGGGTATTGCCATTCGTGGCACTGCACTGCGGATGCCTTGCCGTGGTGTTCGTCGGATGGAGCGCGACCGCGGTGGCCGTGGCTGGCGCGCTGTACGTGTTGCGGATGTTTGCCATTACCGGCTTCTACCACCGCTACTTTTCGCATCGCGCCTTTCGCACGTCGCGAATTGCGCAGTGCGCGTTCGCGATCCTCGGCGCGACGGCGGTGCAACGCGGACCGCTGTGGTGGGCGTCGCATCATCGGCATCACCATGCTCATGCCGATGACGCGAGCGATGCCCATTCGCCGGTGCAGCACGGCGTCATGTGGGCGCACTTCGGCTGGTTTCTGGCTCGCGACAGCTTCGCCACGCGCAGCGAGCTGGTGCAGGACATGGCGCGCTTTCCCGAACTGCGCTTCCTCGACCGCTTCGACGCGCTGGTTCCGGTTGCGCTTGCTGCCGGCCTGTACGCCACTGGCGAATGGCTGGCGCATGCGCATCCGGCGCTGGGGACCAGCGGTCCGATGCTGCTGGTATGGGGCTTCTGCCTCTCGACCGTCGTGCTGTATCACGCAACCTTCGCCGTGAACTCGCTGGCGCACACGCTTGGATCGCGCCGATACGCTACCAGCGATCGCTCACGCAACAGCTTCTGGCTGGCGGTGCTGACGCTCGGCGAGGGCTGGCACAACAACCATCATCACTTTCCCGGCGCTGCGCGCCAAGGCTTCTTCTGGTGGGAGATGGACATCACGTTCTACCTGCTGCGAGTGCTGTCGGCATGCGGAGTCATCCGCGACCTGCGCATCGTTCCGGTATCGGTGCGCGCTGCGCGCAGGTTGCAATGAAGATCGCTGTCATCGGTAGCGGGATCGCCGGTAACGTCGCCGCGTATCACCTGGCGCGCGAGCACGAGATCACCGTGTTCGAGTCGGCGTCGCACGTCGGCGGACATACGCACACGCACGCAGTCGAGCAGCATGGTCGCACATACAGCGTGGATACCGGCTTTATCGTGTTCAACGACTGGACTTACCCCAATTTCATCGCGCTGCTGGACGAACTGGGTGTTGCGTCGCAGCCGTCGTCAATGAGTTTCGCGGTGCACGACGCACGCAGCGGCCTCGAATACAACGGCACCTCGTTCAACACGCTGTTCGCGCAGCGGACCAACCTGCTGCGGCCGTCGTTCTGGCGGATGCTGCGCGACATCGTTCGATTCAATCGCGAGGCGCCCGACCTGCTGGCGACGCCAGGCGATGACACGACGCTGGGCGCCTACCTTGGACAGCGCGCGTATTCGCGCGAATTCATCGAGCATTACATCATTCCGATGGGGGCGGCGATATGGTCGACCGACGCCACGCGGATCCGCGATTTCCCGGTGCAGGGATTCATCCGCTTCTTTCACAACCACGGCATGTTGAGCGTCGACTGCCGGCCCCAGTGGCGCACGATCTGTGGCGGGTCGGCACGTTACGTCGAGCGGCTGACGGCAGGTTTTCGCGATCGAATCCGGCTCGGCACTGCGGTGCGCACGCTGCGTCGCGTGGGCGGCAGCGTTTGCGTCGGCACGCGCGACCACGACGCGGAGCGTTTCGATGCGGCCTTCGTCGCCTGCCACAGCGACGAGGCGCTACGCATGCTTGCCGACGCAAGTGGCGCGGAGCGGGAGGTGCTCGGGGCGATCAC